>NZ_MAYF01000001.1 GCF_001684955.1 Chryseobacterium contaminans
TCCCATATTGCGATGAAAACTCTTCCATCCAAAGTCTTTACGAATGATGGCAAAAAATCCTGAAAGAAGCACAAAAATGCTTGTGTACACATGAGTGTAGAAGAAGTAAAGATATTCTGGTCTCTGTTCCACTTCAGTCTGCTTAATCATCAGAAAACTCACGTTGGGATTTACAGGAATATACTCAAGGGTAATATTGAGCATCAGCCAAAAGAAATAGGCAAACCCTATGATGAGAAGGATTTTGAAAAATTTGATATTTCTTTTAACTGAAAGCATTATTTTTATTCCAAATGATTTATAAGGAATTCAATTCCTGTGCAATCAGCCAGCCCTCACTCCAGCATGCCTGGAAATTAAAGCCACCTGTTACTGCATCTATATTCAATACTTCTCCGGCTATATAAAAGTTAGGAAGAAGTTTTGAAGACATGTTCTTAAAGTTAATTTCTTTTAAATCAACACCTCCGGCCGTAACGAACTCATCCTTGAAAGTTGATTTTCCGGTCACCTGAAGCTTCTTTTTACATAGGTTTTCCAGAATTTTCTGCATTTCTTTTCCTGAAATATTAGCGACCTGTTTGTTGAGGTCAACCTTTGAAATATCTAATATCTTTTGCCAGAACCTGTTCGTAATTTCAAAGATCTTAGATTGTCCGATAGTTTTTTTAGGATTGTTCTGTTTGAAGCTCTGGAATATTTCTTCTGCATCTTCCATGGCGACAGAAACAAAATTAACCTCAATTTCAAAGTTGTATTTAAGTTTGGCAAGGCTAATTGCTTCCCATGCTGAAATCTTCAGAACTGCAGGTCCGGAAAGCCCCCAATGTGTAATTAATAGCGGTCCGCTTTCTTCTGTTTTTAATTTAGGGATTGAAATTCCTGCGTTTTCAAAGCTTGTTCCCGGAAGGTCTTTTAAAAGTTCATCTTTAATATTAAACGTAAAAAGAGAAGGAACAAGGTCTACGATTTTATGCCCCAGATTTTCAATGATTTTTAAAGATTTAGGAGAACTTCCGGTAGTATATACGATATAATCCGCCTCAAAATCTCCGGAATTGGTTTTTACAAGATATTTTTCGCCCTGTTTTTCAATCTCCTTTACGCTGCATTTTGTTTGTACAACAACATTTTTCTTCTGGGTTTCATTCAAAAAGGTATTGATGATCGTTTGTGAAGAATTGCTTTCAGGAAACGTTCTGTTATCATTTTCTATTTTTAAAGGAACATTACGCTGATCGAACCATTCCATAGTATCTCCCGGCTGGAATTTGGTGAATACACTTAATAATTCCTTGTTTCCGCGGGGGTAGAATTGTACCAGTTCTCTTGGGTCAAAGCAGGCATGGGTAACATTACAGCGTCCGCCTCCGGAAATCTTAACTTTCTGAAGGACATCTGAGTTCTGCTCTAAAATGGTAATTTTATATTTCTTTTCGTCAAGGTTGGATGCGCAGAAAAAGCCTGCAGCACCACCTCCGATAATAATGATCTGTTTCATGTATATGTAATCCTATGCTGAAGATTATTTTTTCAAAAGTACAATTTTTATAAACCATCTTATTTGAGTATTTTTGAAGATTATAATTTTTTATTATACCCAAAACGATTTCAGTATGATTTTCTACCATAAATTTGAAGTGCGTTGGAGCGACCTTGATGCCAACAAACACTTAGCCAATTCATCCTATGTACAATATTGTGCGCAAGCCAGAATGGCTTTTATGACCAAAGAAAAAATGGGGGTTACCCAATTAAGCAGATGGGGGATTGGTCCTGTTATTTTGCATGAAAGATATTCTTTCTTCAAGGAAATCTATGCCGATCAAACGGTGATTGTAAGTGTAGAAATTGACGGATGTTCTGAAGATTCTTCCATCTATCGTTTCGTTCACAAATTCTATACTCCGGATGGAGTACACTGTGCTACTTCCGAAGCAACAGGAGTTTGGATCGATATGATGCTGAGAAAAATGACTACCCCGCCGGATGATGTGGTAGAAGCAATGAATAAATACAAAAGCCCGGAAACAGTGGTATTGTCAAAAGAAGACTTTAAAAAGCTTCCTTTCCATCCACACAATATTGATCCGGCAGAATTTACAAAGTAATTCAAAGTTTAATGTTCAAGGTTTAGTGTTATAACAGACTGTAGAGTCATATTACATTTTATACTGAGCACTGTACAAAAAAAGAAATTTTATGTTTGAAGATAAATCACAGGAGCTGACGCCCATCTCAAAACTAGGAGAATTTGGTCTTATTAAGCATTTGACGCAGTATTTTCCATTATCCAATGAGTCTTCGGAACTTGGAGTAGGAGATGATGCGGCAGTGATTAATCCTGATAATAAAAAAGTAGTTCTTACGACGGATGTTCTGGCAGAAGGAGTACACTTTAATTTAGGCTACGTTCCGTTGAAACATTTAGGCTACAAAGCGGTGGTCGTAAACCTAAGTGATATTGCTGCTATGAACGCTGTTCCTACACAAATTTTGGTCTCTTTGGCTGTTTCCAACCGTTTTCCGGTAGAAGCTCTTGAAGAAATTTATGCAGGAATCCAGGCAGCGTGTACAAGATATAAAGTAGATCTGATTGGCGGAGATACTACAAGCTCTAACTCAGGATTAGTAATGAGTATTACTGCTGTAGGAATTGAAGCTGATGAAAATATTGTCAAGAGAAGTGGAGCAAAACCGAATGATCTTCTTGTGGTAACAGGAGATTTAGGAGGAGCATATATGGGATTACAGGTTTTGGAAAGAGAACATGCCGTTTATCTTGCCAATCCGAATATGCAGCCGGAAATGGAAGGCTATGATTATATCCTGGAAAGACAATTGAAACCTGAAGCAAGAACAGACGTTAAAAAGATTTTGGAGGAGTTGGATATTAAACCAACTTCTATGATTGATATTTCTGATGGTCTTGCTTCTGAAATTCTTCATCTTTCTGATCAATCTAAGGTAGGATTCAGGCTGTATGAAGAAAAAGTACCTATGGATACCCTTACGATCTCTACGGCAGATGAAATGAATTTAAATCCTGTAATGACAGCCTTAAGCGGGGGTGAAGATTATGAATTACTGTTCACCATTTCACCAAATGATTTTGATAAAATTAAGAATCATCCGGATTTTACCATTATAGGACATGCGGTAGAAAAAGAAGAAGGAAACTTTATGGTGGCAAGAGGTTCTAATCAGTTAGTAGCTCTTACCGCTCAGGGATGGGATGCTTTTTTAGGAAACCAAAACGGATAAAATTTATTTAATTTTAAATATTGTAGAAAACCGCAGCACTTTTTTTGCTGTGGTTTTTGTTTGTGATCTAACTATTTTTAAAATGCAGTGATGAACATACCCGAAAAAGAAATACCGGTTCACCATCTTACGTCTGAAGAATTTCAGATGAGTACCCTGAGCGCAGCTGGCCCGGAAAATTTTCATGATGTGCACCGGCACAACTTTTTTGAAATTATCTGGTTCAGAGAAGTATATGAAAATAGCCATTTGGAACTGGATTTTGAAAGGTATAAAATTGAGAATAATCAAATCTGTATTATAGCTCCGGGACAGGCATTTAATATGAAAATAGAAGGTGAGGAAGGGTATGCAATGGCGATAAGCCGGGAAATTTTCAATGAAGCCTGTGATATAGAATCCGTACTCACAGGAGGAGAACTGCCGTTTTTTTTAGACCCTAAAAATGAAAAAACCTGCAGTACAATTCTGTCATTAATTGAACAGGAATATAAAGGGGCAGCCAGAACAGAACTCTTAAAGGCTTATCTGAAAGCATTTTGTATCATTATTGGAGAACAGATTAAGCCCCAGGAACCTCTACTGAATGACCGTCAGCGTATTCATGATCTGGTAGGACTCATTGAAAAATATTATATATCGCAGAGGGAAACGGGTTTCTATGCTGAGCAATTAAAGATAAGTACCCATCACCTTAATGATATTGTACGTCTTTTGAGAGGAACAACGGTAAAGAAAATGATTTCCCAGCGTCTTATCCTGGAAGCAAAAAGAGAACTCAGTTTTGGGGCACTTACGGTGAAAGAGATTGCTTTTAAGCTCGGTTTTAACGATGCTTCATATTTTTCAAGGTTTTTTAAGAAACATACCGGTCAAAACCCTGATTGTTTTAAGAATAGTTGAAAATAGAATCTTCAATATTTACAATGATAATGGGTTAAAATCAATGATTTTCGTATATTGTTGTAGTTGAATCCTCAATTTGTCCTATACTTCCTTCAGTTCTTTTATTGTAATCTTTTGCTTTTTAAGGCAATTTTGCACCCTGAAAAAAATCGCCTGTGAAGGCTTACAATTTATGAAGAAGTTAAGTATTGTAGTGTTTATTTTAGCGCTGCTCAACACGTTGGAATCTCTAAGTATAGATCTTTATCTTCCTGCTTTTCCAAGTATGGCCAAAATTTTTAATACTGATATCGGGCACATTCAAATCTCTATTTCGGTTTTCTTTGCCGGCTTTGCCATCGGACAGTTATTGTGGGGACCTTTATCTGACAAAACAGGTCGTAAACCGATGCTGTATTGCGGGCTTATTCTTTTTATTATAGGAGCAACGGCCATTTATTTTACCTCAGATATTTACGTTTTATGGGCGATGCGATTCTTGCAGGCATTCGGAGGAAGTGCTGGAATTGTAATCGGAAGAGCTATTATCATTGATCTTTATGATAAACAGAAATCCGTAACCATTTTTGCGCAGCAATCGCAGATTAGTGGGATTGCCCCCATTGTAGCTCCTTTAATGGGAAGTGTATTTCTGAAATATTGGGGCTGGAACAGCTCGTTTGCATTCCTGTGTATTATGGGATTGATTACCTTCTTTATGGTATACAAATATGTTCCGGAAACCAATACGAGAATCAGCCAGCCAGATCATGTACCAACCGATGAGAAAAGTTTAAAAGAGCAGCTGAAAATGATTGTTTCCAATAGGGAATTCATCAACAGTACAATGGTGGGAAGTATTGCTTTTGCGTCGTTGATTATCTATATTTCAAATGCTCCATTCTTATTTATGGAAATTCATGGCTTTTCCAGTGAGACTTTCAGTTTTATCTTTGCATTCAATTCATTAGCTTTAATTACAGCGGCTTATATCACACCTAGATTAATCCAGAGAATAAGCAATTCAACGCTTTTATTTGCAGCGACTTTAATCCTGTTGGTGGTATGTACCCTTCACATTTTTATAGCTGCAGGAAACCTTTCTATGGTATTAGAAATAGGGATGTTGTATCTATCTCTGTTAGCTATTGGAATATTATTCCCCCTTACTTCAGCACATGCATTATCTCCATTTAAAGAAGGAAGAGGTACTGCAGCAGCACTCTTAGGATTCACGCAGCTTATGGTAACCTTTTTAATGTCTGGTCTGCTGGGGCTTCTGGAAGCAGACTCTATTTTACCTATGGTGGCTACCCGTGCCGGAATGGCTTTGGTTGCCGTATGGTTTGGATATCAGATATACAAGGGTAAGAAAACTGTAATGCAGGAATCTGTAGCCTAAATAGTAAGGAAGCTGGAAGAGGGAAGTTATTGAAAGGTTGAGGAACAATAAAGTTTAAAATTGTTAATCTTCCTCATATTAGGGCTAAGTTTTATCCAGACTACAAGTTATAAAGCCATCTGCTGTTAACTTTCGGCTTCCCTCTTCTGACTTCCAGCTCGTTGAGCTTTATCCTTCCATTGTTTCTATTGGTCATACCATTCAGACACTTAATCAAGTAATTTTTGTAAAAAATAGCTAAAAGGTTCTCTTTGTATAAAATTTAAAATATGAAAAGAAACCTTTTGACGGCTTTTTGCTGTCTGCTGCCGTTAGGATATTGGGTAAATGCCCAGTCGGGAATCTCAGCTGAGCTTAAAACCGAGTATATTCCATCCTCTAATTATATCCGTCCGGAAGACAGTGTAAAGACGAATTCCAAAAGTGATTTTAAAAGGGTAGACCTTAACTTAAGTATTCCATTATCTGTAAAAAAAGATCAAGAAGGTAAGGTAAAGGCGTGGTCTATGTTGCTGAGTGGATCTTATGCAAAAATGTCACACAAGAATTATGAAACTCCGTTATTTCCGGATCAAATGCTGAACGCCCAGGTCGGATTGCAGCATGTAAGACCTCTGGGAAAGAAGTGGAGTATGATGATGATGGCTTCAGTGGGAGTATACACAGATATGGAAAAAATAAGTTTTGATGATGTCCTGGGGCAGGGAGGGATCGTATTTATCAGACATTTTAATCATAACCTTGCATTGGGAGCGGGCCCTGTGCTTACTACAGCATTTGGAGTTCCAATGGTTCTGCCATGGATCTATTTCGACTGGAAAACCAATGGAAAGGTGAAATTCAGAATTAATTTCCCGGAAGGTGCAGAAGTTGGCTATCAGTTTTCAGATGCATTTACTTTAAAAGCAGTAGTGAACCTTAACGGAATGACTGTGGAAAGGAATAAAAATGGAGAATCTATCATGTTTGGTTATCAGCAGATTACAGCAGGTCTCCGACCGGAAATAAAGATCAATGATAAACTGAGTATAGGAGTCACGGGAGGATCTACTTTGGTGAGAAGTTTTACGGAAAGTGAAAGAAAGATCAAAAGCATTTTTAAAGAGAAAAATATTGCAGATCCTAAATTTTCAAGCACCTTCTACGCTGCTGTATCCTTACGCTGGAATCTGCCTTAAAATATGAGAAAAACAGGCCGGAATGTCTTTATTTGATCAATTTTTTAATGTGAATAATTCCCCCAACATCTTCCGGCTTTCTCTTTTATTTACTAATCAGCTTCTTATACACCACCTGATTGAGCAATTCTTCCTTTCGGGTACGGGAAATAGGAAGCTCTGTTTTATTGATAAACAAGCGGCCTCCCGAAATCATATCAATATGAATGATATTGATTAAAAACGATTTATGGATTCTGAAAAAATGTTCGGACGGCAGCGATTCTTCAATGGCTTTCATCGTCTGATGAATGACCAGGGATTTATCCTTAAAATGCAGCTTGGTATAGTTCTGCATGCTTTCAATATATAAAATATCCACCCAGGAAACTTTGATAAAGGTATCAGATTGCCTTACATACAAAAATGGATCATCCAAAGGGGTATTTTTCTTTAATTTTTCATTGATGATAAATTGCTGCTGTGCTTTATTTACTGCCTGATAAAAACGGTTAAAGGCAATAGGCTTTAAAAGATAATCCACTACCTGAAGCCGGAATCCTTCCAATGCGTATTCAGAATAGGCGGTTGTAAAAATACATAATGGAGGGTTTTCAAGCTGTTCCAGGAAATCAATGCCATTCAGATAAGGCATATTAATATCCAGGAAAAGAAGGTCTATTTCGCTTTCCTTTACCTTGGCATCTGCTTCCAAAGCTGTAGCACAGGTCCCTTCCACCGATAAAAAATCAATCTGGTCTGCCAGTTCCTTAAGATGAAACCTTGCCAGGGGTTCGTCATCTACAATCAGGCATTTCATTTTAGGAATAGTATTGCTCATTTTCAGACAGTTTTAAGGTTAAAGTTACTTTAAATACAAGATTATCGGATTCAATTTTAAGATCATAGGCATTAGGATACTGCAATTTCAGGCGTTTCTTTACATTCTGCAGCCCAATACCTCCGTCTTTCTTCTTATGGACTGCCATTTCCGAATATGAATTCTCAACATAAAAAAAGAGATTGTTGTTTTCTTCTTTACAGAAAATCTTCACATAGCCGGTTTGCCCGGGAAGTCTGCACACGTATTTGAATGCATTTTCAATAAAAGGAACCAATAAAAGAGGGGCAATGAGAGCTTTTGTACTATCAATTTTCAGGGTTGCATCTACATTAAGCTCATTTCCCCATCTCAGTTTTTCTACTTCCACCAGATTTTGGAGATATTCAACTTCTTTGTCAAGAGGAACCAGATTCTGGTTGCAATGGTAGAGTTGATATCTTAGAATATCCGAAAATTTCATTAATAAAAAATCAGCCAGCTGAGTATCTGTTTTGATGAGAATATGGATGTGGTTCAGAATATTAAAGACCAGATGCGGATTTATTTGATCCTGAAGCAGTTTAAGCTGGTTTTCCAGATGAGCCTGCTGGAGAAGGATATGGTCCCGTTCTATTTTTTCATGTTCCAGATAAAACTTAATGCCACAGGTAGCAACGCTTATCATAAAAGCAGCAGGAATAGCCATATAAAATCCTTGCCATAAAATAGGTAAATGATCGTAGAAGCTGGGAGGTAAATCAACTGTAGGAGCAACCTGAAGGTAAGTGAAAATGAAGGAATAAACAACACTCATTATTAAAATATTCACGACAGCCTGTACCAGGAAAATCTTCATTTTTTTTGTCCTTAAGGCTTTGGGAAGAAGCTTTTGAGCAAGATGATAGGTGAAAATAAAAGAGGTTATTACAATAGCAATAGTTTGAAGCACAGCAATCAGCCGATCCGTATTGACCTGAAAGTTAATCCATATTACAACGGCAAAAATACACCAGAAGCTGAGGTAGAATATATATTCTTTGAAAATAGGAGGTTTTGTCATGGGTGGTCTGAAGAGAGTTTACAAAAAATTAGAAACTGCAGGTTCACAGTTTCTAATTGGTCAAAGATAATTCAAGTTTTTAGAATAAGAAATAACCTACTCCAAGGCTAAAGCTGTGGGGTTTGGATTTAAATTCCTTACTGATGTTGGATAGCCCTCGTTCATATCTGAAATCGATGGTGAGATTTTTATAATCCACTCCTATTCCTCCTGTAATTCCGATATTGGACTTATCAAACTTATTAAAACCCTCCTGCAGTGATTCGGAAACCGATAACTTATTGTTAAAAGCATAGCTGTACACGCCGCCAGCAAATGCTCTTACATTGAAATCATCGTATTTAATGAGTTTATATCCAATCACTACAGGAATATCAATGGCATTCCATGTCAGCTTTGCAGATCCTTTGTCTTTTGCTTCGTAAGAGGTTTTTCTTTTGTTGAATAAAGCTTCTCCTTGTACATACAGGCTTCCAATATCGAATCTTGCCATTGCCCCTGCCTGATAGCCGAAGCCGTATTTCCCTTCCAAGGAAGAAGACTCCGTTGAGGTTTTTGTAAAATTTGCTCCACCCTTAATTCCGAGGTGAAGAGCCTGGGTTTGCTGAGCCTGGGTATCCATAGAGCAAGTAATGCATAATAACAAAGAGCTGAATGCGAAAAATTGTTGTTTCATAATTTTATTACTGTTATAAATTTGATGCAAAACAACAAATCCGGAAGGCGGTATGAAATTTTATTTGATGAACGGTCATAGAGTTTTGATGAGCTGTAGATATCGCTGCTTTATATTTTGCTGTATCTGTTAAAAGAAAAATCCCACTTCAAGGGAAGTGGGAGGTCATCAAGATGAAGAAAAGAGTTAGTTCTTGATAAACTTGGCGTTTTGATCTCCGATTTTATACAAGTAAACTCCTGCCTGAAGAGATTCTACATCAAGGGAGATGCTTTTCTCTCCCCAACCAAAGCTTTTATGAAGCACCATTTTTCCGGAAGCATCATAAACCTGAACATGGTTTCCTCCGTTTCCGAGATTCGTAATAGTCAAAATTTTGTTGGCAGGAATGGGAAAAGCTGAAAGTTTATTTTTGTTTTGTGTTTGAATTTCTAAAGTGGTTAAGGTAGAAGTAGGCAGCGTATATACTTCTGTAACCGTATTAGTTCCTGAATTTTTTGAAATCACAAATTTGTTCTGATTAGATACAGCATCATGGAAGATCTGATAGAGAGGCTGATAATCATTTCCAAATTGTTTGATGATATTTCCATCTTCATTAATGATAAGCATCAAGCGCTGTCCATTCTGATTATTGATAAACGTTAGGATGAATTCTAATTGGTCATCCGTATTAAAAATACGTTTGGAAATGGGGTAGCCTTCTTTAAGCAATTCAGGAATATAAGTATAGGTACCAGGGATATTAGGTACCAGGGTTTTATACAATGTATGATTGGCATTGTAGATGTCAAAAGTATTGTTTTCCTTACCAATCAGATAATGAGAGGTGTTATTGTCTGAGTAAACATCCCAATGACTGCCATCTGAGGTGTAAGAGTGTTCAAGGTTCATTTGATCAAATGCATAATTTACTGCTATAAAGGCCATTGAAAAAAGAATTTTTTTCATAAGTGATTGTTATTTAAATGAATTTGATACAAAAAAACAGATCTGAAAGATGGGCGGGAATTTTATTTGATGAACGGTAAAAATGCTATGATAAGAATACGTTTTCGGATGAAAATAAAAACGGAAGCCATTATTATAGCCTCCGGTAGATTGATGTTTGATTGAAATTTTAATAAGGTTGTTCCGTGCAGTCGTTCGGAGGAATGCATCCGACTCCGCCGCCAGTTCCTCCACCGCCTCCGCCAACAGCAATGCATTGCCCCGGGGTTCCGTCTTCATACATTTCACAGGCTTTTCCCCATGAGCACTGGCAGTCATTCTGGCAATTATAGGAATCTCCTCCCATATGGCAATTGTCTATTCCGCTACCAAGAATCGTTGAAAGATCTTTTCTCAAAAGTTTTTTCATTTTTTTCATGATGTAATTTGATGTTAAAAATTAATAGTTTTATTAAGCTGTCATGAGTAAATATAATGAAAAAATAAATTGGTTTTGAATTTAACTGTCCGTGGATGAGTGAAATATGAGATTGGGGAGTATGTTGGAAGAGATAAAAAAATAAACCCACTGTGAAGTGGGTTTATCATATTTATTTTTTAAATGTAAGAATTAAGGGAACAGATACCGTTGATGATACTGGTTTCCCATTGCTTTCTGCAGGTTTCCACTTTCCTTTTTCTTTAATACGGTAAAAGGCAGCTTCAATGAATGCATTTACATCTTCATTATTTCCTTTAGCCTGAGCATCCAGGGCATTTCCCTTGGAGTCTACTACAAAATTTAATGTAGCTTTATAAGAATCCGAAGCATAGTTTAAGAAATCAAGATCAACGGCTCCATACAATAATTTTTGAAAAGCTGCTTTTCCGGCTTCGTATTCCGCTTCTTTAGTCAGTTTAGTTTTGACAGGTGGGTCATTTGCTAAGGCTTTCTTATCGTCTTCAGAAATTTTCTCAAGAGCATTTTTATAAGATGTTATTTTATCTTCCGTAAGAAGCCACTCTAGCTTAGTTCTCAGATCATTAGGCTTAGGGTATTTATTATACAATGATGCCTTTTTTCTTTCATATTTGGAATCAGCCTTCTGAAATGCAGATACCTGAGCATTTCCGAAAGCAAAAGATACGATGAATGCTAATGCTAAGAGTTTTTTCATCTTATTAAGCTTTTACAATATTAATAATCACTTCTGTTGCTTTCTCCATACTTTCCAATGCTACATATTCATATGGCCCGTGGAAGTTGATTCCTCCTGCGAAGATATTCGGGCAAGGAAGTCCCATGTAAGAAAGCTGAGCCCCATCTGTACCCCCTCTGATGGCCTTGATCTTAGGTTCAATACCTGCTTCAGTCATTGCTTTAGCTGCAAGGTCTACAATGTGCATTTTACCTTCAAACTGCTGCTTCATGTTTCTGTATTGCTCCTTGATCTCTACTTCTGCTGTTCCTTCACCATGTTTTTGGTTAAATTCCGCTACTTTTTCTTCCAGGAATTTCTTTCTTGCTTCAAATTTATCAGCATCGTGATCACGGATGATGTATTGAAGCTTTGCCTCAGAAATATCAGCCGTAATATCCATTAAATGATAGAATCCTTCAAAACCTTTAGTGGTTGCAGGTGTTTCATTAGCCGGTAAAGTCTGAGCGAATTCGGCAGCCAGTAAAGCCGCATTAATCATTTTACCATAAGCATATCCCGGGTGTACACTTAATCCGTGGATTTTCACTACCGCTCCGGCAGCGTTAAAGTTCTCATATTCAAGTTCTCCAACTTCTCCTCCGTCCATTGTATAGGCCCATTCTGCACCAAATTTAGCTACATCAAACTTATGTGCACCTCTTCCAATTTCTTCATCAGGCGTAAATCCTACAGCAATTCTTCCATGTTTAATTTCAGGATGAGCAATAAGATATTCAGCAGCGGTTACAATTTCTGCACAACCCGCCTTGTCATCAGCTCCAAGAAGAGTATTTCCGTCAGTAGTAATTAACGTCTGACCGATATATTTTTTTAAGCTTTCAAATCTTGATGGAGATAAGGTGAATCCTGTAGTCTGGTTCAACAGAAGGTCATTTCCATCGTAATTTTCCCAAACCTGAGGGTTTACATTTTCCCCGCTGAAATCCGGTGACGTATCATAGTGTGAAATGAATCCAATCGTTGGTTTATCATCATTTTCAAGGTTAGACGGAACATAGCCCATAATATAACCGTGCTCATCAATTGAAACATCTTCTAAACCGATAGTTTTCAGCTCTTCAGTAATGTAGTTGGCAATATTCCACTGGCGTTCGGTAGAAGGAGTGGTCTCGCTCTCAGGATCACTGGTTGAATATATTTTTACATAACTAAGAAAACGGTTCAGTAATTTCTCTTTCCATAACGGATTGAATTCTATTGTACTCATCAGATTTATCATAAATTTTAACAAAGTTAGCAAATTTGATGCTCAGAATACATTATTTGCGACCGAATATCAGTTATTGAAATTATAAATGGGATATAAAACTTTGAAAATCAAAATAATGTTAGATTTGTATGTACAGTATACTAAGTAGTTTAGTTTTATTATATTTGAGAAAATCAAAAAGTAAAAATGTTTCTTACCGAATGTCCTAGAGATGCAATGCAGGGATGGGGAGAGTTTATCCCTACTGATAAAAAGATAGATTATATCAACTCCTTAATGGATGTTGGCTTTGATGTGCTGGATTGCCTGAGCTTTGTTTCTCCAAAAGCAATTCCCCAGATGGCAGATTCTGATGAGGTGGCTGAAAATATTGATAAATCGCGTTCCAAAACTAAAGTTTCCGCAATCATTGGAAACTATAGAGGTGCTGAAAAAGCATTAAAACATCAGTCTGTAGATATTCTGGGTTTCCCTTTCTCTATTTCTGAAACATTTCAGCACAGAAATACTAATAAGAGTCAGGAAGAAGCTTTTGATGAGATCATTAAAATGCTTGAGCTGGTAAAAAGTGAAGGAAAGCAGCTGAATATCTATTTCTCTATGGCTTTTGGAAATCCGTATGGTGAAATGTGGAAATGGGAAGATGTGGATCAATGGGCACAAAGATTCTCTGATATCGGGGTGAAAGACATTCTTCTTTCTGATACGACGGGAGTGGCAACGCCGGAAACTATTGCTCTTTTATTCGAAAAAATTCCTTCAAAATATCCTGAAATTAACTTCGGGGGACACTTTCATAACCGTTATGAAGAATCCTATTCAAAACTAAAAGCAGCTTATGACCAAGGGTGCAGAAGATTCGACAGTGCTATCAAAGGAATCGGTGGCTGTCCTATGGCTAAAGATGATCTGGTAGGAAATATGCCTACAGAACAGGTGATCAACTTTATGAGCGTTGAAAAAGCAGAACACAAGCTGAATCTTTTAAACTTTGAAAGTTCTTATAATAAAGCAAAGGATATTTTTCATTTTTAAAATATGAAACATTTCTATATTTCAACATTTCTATTTTGTTCTTCTATAGTTTTCTCACAAAAAGTGGAAAAGCTATTTGGTGAAGAAAAATATAAAGAAATTATTGCTTTGGAGAATGAAAGTGTAAATTTTACAGGCGAAGAATTATATCAATTAGGTTTTGCCTTCTTTAGGGAAGAAAATGATGATAAAGCCATTGAATACTATGATAAAGCATTGAATAAAGGTTATACCAAACCTCATATCTTTTTTTACAGGGGCCTTTCTGAAATGTATATGAAAAAATATAATGAGGCTTTGAAGGATATAGATAAGGCAATTTCTGAAGCTCCTTTGGCTGAATTTTATTATGAAAAAATAAGAATATATAAGATTAATAAAGATATTGTAAGCGAAGAAAAGACATTTTTGGAAGCATTGAGTAAAGCAGAGCAAAAAGATGATTGGTATAAAAAGATTATAGGAATTGCAGGGAACTACTATTATGTAGAGAAAAAGGATTATACAAAATCTGAGGAAATATATAAAGATGGAATCGCTGAGTTTCCTAAGGAATATAGCTTCTACACAAAACTGATAAAGACTTTAAATGCTGCCAATAAATTTTCCGAAGCCAATCAGTATTTTGATAAAATAAAAGTATTTTATGATAACAAAGAGCTGCCGGAAGAGGATATGAAGTTTAAAAATCTTAGTGTTGATGAATTTGCATGGAAAAATCAATTTGTAAACGTTCATAGATATTTTGATAAGCCAAAAGAAATGTTGGATGCCTTATATGTTGTGTATCTGATTGATGAGAAAGGAGAGAAGGTGGAACGTAAATTTAAGATTGAGAAAACTATACAAATTGAGAAAAAGGATCCTGAGTTTGTTATATGTGAAGAGATAAATGATGGACATAGAACTTTCCCGATAGGATTCAAAAATGATAGTTTTACCCTTAGTAGTTTAAGAAGTGAAATCATAAGAATTTTGAATAAAGAGATTAAATAAGATTCACTTTAAGTAGTTTCATTATACTCAGATATAATTATCCTAGCCAATATTCTAGCATTAAAATAAAAAATCAACAATATGTCTCCAATAATTTCACCCTCCGGTTTAAAGAATCTCCTAATAGAACACCTAGTCATTCTTGATGCAAGAACCGGAAAAGAGGCAAGGCAAAACTATCTGGAAAAGCATATTAAAGGTGCAAAATTTATTGATCTGGATAAAGATCTGGCCGAAATAGGAGAAGATGCTGCCTTTGGAGGAAGGCATCCGCTTCCAACTCCTGAAAAATTTGCAGAAACACTTTCCAATCTTGGGATTGCTGAAAACTCTCATATTGTTGTATATGATGATAAGAATGGATCGAATGCAGCAGCCAGAGCCTGGTGGATGTTAAGAGCCTTTGGATTTGAAAATGTACAGGTTCTTGATGGCGGAATACAGGCTGCAGAAAAAAATAATATGGAGTTTGCATCAGGAGAAGAGATATTTGAAAAAGCACCATTAAATAAAAAAGAGAATTGGCTTCTTCCTGTTTCAAGCCTTGAAGATGTTGAAAATGAATTAAAAAGCAATTCTTCTACCGTCATTGATGTAAGAGATGCTTACCGATACAAAGGAGAGTCTGAGCCTATTGATCTGGTTGCCGGGCATATTCCAGGTGCCATCAATATTCCTTTTTCTGAAAACCTGGATGAAAACGGATTGTTCCTGAGCCCTGAAGTTCTGAAAGAAAAATATAGCCAATTACTGGAAAATACACCAGAAAACCTGATTATTCATTGTGGTTCAGGGGTAACAGCATGTCATACGATTTTAGCATTAGCTCATGCTGGATTTAAAATTCCAAATCTTTATGTGGGCTCATGGAGTGAGTGGAGCAGGAGAGAGGGAAAAGAAATTGCAAAAGAAGCTTAAAATAACCTGCTGGGTTTTAATGATACAAAGAAAGGATGTCAGCGTATGACATCCTTTTTATATTTTCAAGTTTCATATCACTTTTTAGTTCATTCTAGTAATATGAATTATATTTGAATAGAATATACTTATAATTATAGCATTCCCAGTTCAAATTTCGCTTCTTCACTCATCATATCCTTATTCCAGCTTGGTTCAAAGGTAAGCTCCAGGTCAACACTTTTTACATGCTCTACTTCTCCTACTTTATCTTTTACTTCCTGAGGCAGGGTTTCAGCTACCGGGCAGTTAGGAGTGGTAAGGGTCATTATAATTTTTACGTCAGCATCATCGGAGATCTGTACATCATAAATTAGCCCTAATTCGTAAATATCTACCGGAATTTCGGGGTCATATACGGTTTTTAGCACGCTGATGATTTCTTCACCAATGTCTGCAATTTGATCGTCTGTAAATTTCATTTTTTAATCTAGATTGATATTCCTTTTCAACAAATCTTCCTGACGCATACGCCGGAAAATATTTGCCAAAGTTAAGACATCTTTTTCACAATAGTCAACAATTCGCTGCAAGTCTTTTTCTATGTAGTAAATTGATGAAACCATTGAGCCGTCAATATCATCCTTTGGAGTGGGAATACCAAAGACATGGGCCAGTAATTCCAATGATACAAAACTTTTATAATCCCCGAATTTCCATAGCTCCATAGTGTCTATATGAGGAATCTCCCAGGGCTTCTTTCCAAACATCTGAAATGGAGCAGGAGGCTGCATTCCGTTGATAAGATATCTTCGGGCAATCCATGGGAAATCAAATTCTTTTCCGTTATGGGCACAGAGAATTACATTATAAAGCCTTGGACTGTTGAAAATCTCTCCAAATTCCTGAAGCATCCTCTTTTCATCATGCCCGGAGAAGCTTTTGATCTTTAGGGTTTCATTCTTCTCCACCATTCCGATGGTGATGCAGATGATCTTTCCGAATTCTGCCATGATTCCTGCACGCTCATAAAATTCTGCTGCCGAAACATCTTCCTTTCGCTGGAATTTTGTTTTTTTGTCCCAAAGATGCTGATCAGTTTCCGATAAATCGTCCCAGGATGCTGCCTGCGGAACGGTTTCAATATCAAGGAATAAGACTTTTTCTAATGGTATGTTCTGTATCATTTTCTGTTTTTTTAAGGCTGAAATATAAAACATAATAAAGTAATTCTCCAAACCGTTTTAAGAGTACATAAAATTTATTCTTATGAAAAAGTTATTCATCATGGGAAGTGGTATTTCATTATTATTTATGGGGTCATGTAATGATTCTGATGATAAGGGTACCGCCACAGTTAATGTAAGGCTTACAGATGGCCCAGCGGCTTATAGCGCTGTGAATATTGATATTCAAAAAATTGAAATCGGCGTTAATGGAGAGTGGGTCTCACTTAATTTCCCTAAACCAGGGGTTTATAATCTTCTTGATTTTAAAAACGGGACAGATGTGGTTTTAGGACAGGCTATACTTCCGGAGGGAAATGTTTCTCAAATGAGGATGGTACTTGGCCCTAATAACACTTTAGTTTCAAACGGGGTAACATATCCGTTGCAAACTCCGTCTGGCCAGCAAAGCGGGCTGAAATTTAACTGGCATCAAACTTTGGCTGGCAATGGAGCCTATACCGTATGGATAGATTTTGATGCCGGACGATCTATTGTAAAAACAGGAAATGGATCTTATATTTTAAAACCCGTTATCAGAACCTTTTCTGAATTGACAAACGGACAGATTAAAGGTTATGTACAGCCTCAAGCATCAAAGGCTGTTGTACATGCTATTACCGCAACAGATACTTTAGCGACTGCAATTCCTAATCCGGATGGGTTTTTTATGTTTTCAGGGCTTCCACAAGGGAATTATACAGTTTCTTATGATGCGGACAATAGTACCGGTTATGTAGACGAAAACACAGGAAATGTAACAGTAGTTTTCGGACAGGTTACTAATCTAGGAACCAAAACATTACATCAATAGTGATCGAATAAACAGTTAATAATAAACCTTATGGGAGTTCAGTGCCTATAAGGTTTTTTTATGCGAATTAACCTAACCGACCTGCATCCCATTTTTGGTGGGTAGTGAAGGCGTTAAAAGTGTAACATCTTTTTTGTCTTCTCCATATAATCCTAAAACCAAACATTCGCTGAAGAAGTTGGCAATCTGTTTTTTAGGGAAGTTGACCACAGCTAAAATCTGTTTTCCTATCAAATCTTCTTTCTGATAAAGAGAAGTGATCTGCGCGGATGATTTTCTGATTCCCAGGTCACCAAAATCAATTTCCAGCTGATAAGACGGATTTCTTGCCTTTTCAAAATCATGTACAGAAATAATTGTTCCGCATCTGATATCTATTTTTTCAAAATCTGCCCAGGTTATGTCTGGTTTTACGTTCATGGTAATGTGTTAATTAAATGTTCTACTTCTGTTTTCTGTTCTGCATATTTTTGTTGTAATTCTGAGCCTTCACCCATTCTTTTATAATATTCCAGGGCTTTTCCGCCGAAGAATTTTTTATGAAAGTCGGAAACGTCAGGAACCTGTGGAAAAACTTTATGAAACAACATTTCATAATAAGCCTGAAATTCTCTTTCATTTTTGTCTTCAATCACCTGGCCTGGGGCTTTTTGTCTTACATGAAGCATTTCGTGGGCTACCATATTCAAGACAAGGTTCAGGTCAAAATCAAATAAATTTCTGGGAATCATTACAGTTTGAGGTCCACCAAGTTCTCCTTCAGCAGTAAGAAGCATCGAAGTGGGAGAAAGCTCTTCCCTGAATCCAAAGCCTGCAAAATTCTCATGCTCCAGATTAAATGAATGAATCAGATATTTGGCGGCATCCAGAATCTGGTTGTGTTCCTTATAGGCTTCAAGGTGTAGATTAACCTGCTCGAAATTCATTTGAAATATGTTTTATAACAAATGTATTAAAAAGTATGTTTTGGAGAGTAACATTGTCAAAAAAACAGAGATTTTTTGTTGATTAAACTCTTCTCTTTAATTGTATCCTTCCAAATCAAGGAATCTGTTTCTAAATCAGAAATGAGACAGTTTTTTTTAAAATCAAGCTTCATCTTTTACGTTCTCTTTTTCTATCTGAGCCTCTCCCCATTGTTTCAGGTAATCAATAAAAGGGATCAGTTCAAGGCCTGTCTCGGTTAAAGAATATTCCACTTTTGGAGGAACCTCATGATAAACTTCTCGGTGTACAAGTCCGTCATCTTCCAGTTCCCGTACTGTTTGCGTAAGCATCTTGGGCGTGATATCCGACAGTGATTTTCGCAGTTCACCATAACGCATCACATTTTTGGTATGAAGGTACCATAAAATCCGGCCCTTATACTTTCCGCCAATGCGTTTGAAAGCATAATCAACAGGGCAGGATGGCTCATTGGTCACTTTTTTTACTTTTAACATTTTTTTAATGTATTGATGATCAATAATAGTATGTTTTAGGTGTGTAGGTTACAAAAAAGTACATACTTGCTGTAAAGATACGATCGGATTACATTTGTCCCATAATTTTAAAACATAAAAATATGAAAGCTGTTATTATAAACGAAGCAGGAAGTGTAGAAAATCTTCAGTTCACAGAAATTGAAAGACCAACAATAGGTGAGGATGAGGTTCTGGTAAAAGTGATGTCGGTAAGTATCAATCCGGTTGATGTTAAAGCAAGAGCATACGAAGGCGTTTTAAACTGGATCTTTGAAGAGAACCGACCTGTTATTTTAGGCTGGGACATTTCAGGAGAAGTCGTGGAAACCGGAAAGAATGTAATAGATTTTAAAGCAGGCGATGAGGTATTTGGAATGGTGAACTTCTTTGGAAACGGAAGTACCTACGCAGAATATGTTGCCGCTCCGGCAGGTCATTTGGTATTAAAACCTAAAAACATTACTCATCCAGAGGCTGCGGCAGCCTCAATGGCAGCAATTACCGCATACCAGGCATTGGTAGATGTTGCTCACATTAAAAAAGGACATAAAGTAGTCATTCATGCTGCTTCAGGAGGAGTGGGGCATTTTGCCGTTCAGATTGCCAAACACTTCGGGGCTTATGTGATAGGTACTTCTTCAGCTAAAAACAGGGATTTTGTCCTTTCATTGGGCGCTGATGAACATATCGATTATACTACCGAAAACTTTAAAGATAAAGTTCAGGATGCTGATATTGTGATAGACACCATCCAGAGTGAAACTTTACTGAATTCTGTAGATATTGTACATGAAGGTGGAATCATTGTAACCCTTCCATCACCGGAAATCCCTGAAGAAGTGAAAGATAAGGCCAGTCAGAAGGAGGTAAGTATTGAGTTTATGATGGTTGAATCCAAGAAAGAAACCATAAAAGCAATTGCAGATTTATTGGATGCAGGAAATCTGAAGCCTGCTGTTTATAAAACATTTCCTTTTGAAGACATCAGAAAAGCACATCTTGAAGTGGAGACCAATCGTGTAGCTGGAAAAGTGGTGGTAACCCTATAAAAAACAGGACCGGAAACTGCTTTCTGGTCCTGTTAAACAAGATTAAGTGTAAAATTTAACCCTTAAAAAGGCAAAAAAGGATAATTCAAATGTGATTTTTATTGATTGAGTCTTAATCTGTGTTTAATGGGATTGATAGTAATGGAACTTTATTTTTATACGCCATGATGGCGGTTTTGCTTCGGTGGAAAAGAGACTCTACAAGGTTATACCGGTATGGAACCATCGTCAGCAGGTCCGCATTGGTAAGTTTTACTTCCTCTTCAATCGCTTTGATGATTTCAATAGACTGGATCATCTTGAAGCTGTATTTAATATCATCAAGATCGTAACCGGAATTCAGATCAATATCATGAACTTCCTCAAAATCCTCTACACTTTCTCCTACATTGAATACCTCAATTTCCGCATTGAATTCGTGAATAAAAGAATAAATATTGTTCATTGCAGACCAGGTGATAGATTTATGGGTATCATAAGCAAAGAGAATTTTTCGGATTCCTGTATATTCTATATGGCCGGGAATAATTAATATCGGTTTTTTAATTCTGTGTATCGCCTTGATTACATTATTTCCTAAAAGCCTCTGTTCAAGAGTTTTTTCAGCCATTCCCATAACAATAAAGTCACTGTTTGTAGCTTCTATACATTTATTAAGCTCCTCAATAAAATTTCCTGAGGCCAGATAAAACTCTGTTTTTATAGCATACAGGCGGCTTATTTCAATAGATTTATCGGTGAGTTTTTGTTGGTTTTTAAGCGTTTGTTCATAGAAAAAATCAGCAGAAGCCTGGGCGTTAAGTGCATGAATAGAAACGCTTTGTAAATTGAACAAAACGATATTATAATGGCTTTCTTTAGACATAGAAGCCGCATAATGAACAGCATTTTCAGCTTCACGGGAAAAATCTGTGCAGACAATTATTGTTTTCATTGTACCGATTTTGATACTGCAAAACTAGGATAGGAAGAAGTAGTATTATATTAAAAATAGGGTGATGTTGCATAAAATGATGATGAAATGTCTTTTTCAGGTGATGAAACGTTAGGCTTCATTTGAACTCTTCAATTTTACGTTTCAGATGCACATTTAGTCGTCTCGTTGAAAATGACGAAGACTCTTCTAAAATCTATTTCTATATTTACATTCATAAAGTCCCGGATATGAATAGGATTTCTACCATCAGAAAAAATTTAATACGAAGCAAAAAGATCCTTTCCGCCATGAAAAGAAGGCTGGTGATCTGGGCAGTAGCAGTGATTGCTTTCTGTGGATTTTCCTATCTTATTGATCCTTTTGACCCAGTCTGGCAGGGCTATTTGGAGACTCCATTGAAAATGTTTATTGAAGACGCTCTATGGGTATTCTTTTTTTCAATCATCATCTCAGAAGTAAGTCTGTTTATTGACTCTACGCTCAATAAGCTCCTTCCCTGGAAAGACAGAACCGTTAAACGGCTGCTTATTCAAGGGTTTCTTCAGATTGTAGGAAGCGTTTTGATTGTAATGATTATCAATGCCATTGTAGACTGCACTTCTGATAATCTGCCGGAAATGGACTCCAGGAAAGAATATACTTTACTGGGGCAATGGGTAGCCACCAATATCGTGATATCTCTTATTATAAGTGGTTTTAATACCGTAGATTATTTACTTCAAAACTGGAAAAAAACTGCTGTAGAAGCAGCTCAGCACAAAATCAGAGCCTCAAAGCATAAGCAGGCTGCCATGGCGGCTGAACTTCAGGCTCTAAAACTTCAGATAGATCCTCATTTTATCTTTAACAACCTGAGTGTTCTTTCAGAGCTTATTCTGGAAGATCAACAGCTAGGATATGAATACTCCGAAAAATTTGCACGGGTATACAGATATCTGCTGGTGAATTCCAAGAAGGATATCATTGCCGTGGAAGAAGAACTGAAATTTTTAGACTCTTATATTTTCCTGATTGAAAAAAGAATTGGGGAAGGAGTCATATTTAAAATTGATATTCAGGAAGAATACAAATCCATGTACACCCTTCCGCTATCATTGCAGCTGTTGGTTGAAAATGCAATCAAACATAATCAGACCTCAAAAGCAAACCCGCTGGAGATTCATGTGTATACCAATTCTGAAAGAGAACTCGTAGTTTCCAATACTTTTCTGCCATTGATCAATAAGCCGGACTCTTCCGGTGTTGGGCTTACCAATATCATTGCCAGATACGAGATCCTGGGATACACAAAACCGATTATAGAAAAAACTGAAGATAAATTTATTGTAAAACTTCCATTGATATGAAGATTAATAAAATTTTAATAGTTGAGGATGAAAAACCTAATGCAGACAGATTAAAAAGGTTGCTGCAAAAGCTCAGGCCTCATATTGAAATCCTATCTGTAGAAGACTCAATAACCTCTGCCGTACACTGGTTGCAAAACAATGTCGTCCCGGATATTATTATGATGGATGTTCGCCTGGCAGATGGATTAAGCTTTGAAATTTTTAATAAACATGAAATTAAAAGTGCTGTAATTTTTACCACTGCCTATGATGAATATGCAGTACAGGCCTTTAAATACAACAGTATAGATTATCTTTTAAAACCAATAGAAGAAGAAGAACTGGATGCCGCTCTTAAGCGCTATGAAACCTTTATGGAGGCTGTTCCGGTTGTGGGGTCTGCTATTGAAGGGCTGCTTAACTATATCCAACCTAAAGATTACAGAAAACGTTTTCTGATTGCTCATCGTGATGGCTATAAAACAGTGCTGGCAGAAGACATTTTATACATCTATACAGAACTGGGAATCAGTAAGGCAATGCTGAATACAGGAGTTGTAGAAAATATTCCCCAAACATTGGAAGAGCTTGAAAAACAATTGGATCCCAAATTCTTCTTCCGTGCCAACAGGCAATTTATCATTCATATTGATTCTGTAAAACAGATTTTTAATCATTTTAATGGAAAGCTGAAGCTGGAACTGAGAAAACAGCCTGAAATGGAAGTGATTGTAAGTCGTGAAAAAGCTTCCATATTCAAATCCTGGATGGATTATTAATGAAAAGGAGGCTGGAGGCTGGAAGAGGAAGGTTATTGAAGACGCAAGATGGATGAAAATCATTTTTAATGATTAAATAGTCGTTTCTATAATGATCGGAAGCTCTTTACACAATAGCAACTTCCATCCTCCCTCTTCGAGCTTCCAATCCTATTATGCAAACCAGAAAACCTAACCAGTCTGAAAATAAGTTTTTTAATTTCTAGCTATTTACATTTTTAATAGGCTCACTGGCAATATTGATTCTACCTTTTAAAATTAATTTTATCCCGGAACCCTTTTCGTAGTCGGAACCTGTACTCCTAAACCTAACACAATCGCTGTGATTGCTAAAACTTTTTCATTTGATGAAAATTTAAATTATTGACTTATTTTTTAATGTTTTGATACAGCGAAATTAGGCTGGGAAATAACCTGCGCTGAGAGTTTTAAAAGTGAAACGTAGAAATTTAAACCTCAACCGTATTTCTGAAATATTAAAACGGGAAAGCCTTTTTTTATCAATCTGAACGGCAAAAATAAACGCTTTTCCTTTCATTTTTACTATCGTACGCTTCACCTGCGATTAACTACGTTTCACCTGATTTTTAGATGAAACTCCTTATTATATGAACTTATTTTGCTCCTGTAAAATTTAAAAACAAATGTTATGAACTACAGAAAAGGATATCTGGCACTTTCACTTACTGCTGCAGCAATACTGTACTCCTGCGGTTCAGGGAACGGCCAGGAAAATGCCCAGCAGGCAGTGGCACTTCCTACTGATTTTATTCAGGTGACCACCGGAAATGAAGATGTGGCAATAGGTTACCCCGGAAGTATAGAAGGACAGGATAATGTAGAGATAAAAGCACAGGTAACAGGATATCTGGAAGCTGTATATGTAAAAGAAGGACAGTTTGTCAGCAAAGGGCAAACGCTTTTTAGAATTAATCCCTCCGTGTACAATGAGCAGGTCAATACCAATGAAGCCGCTTTGAAATCTGCATTGGCAGCCCAGGAAACTGCAAGACTGGAAGTTGAAAAATTAAAGCCTCTTGTAGAAGGAAAAGTAGTCTCCGATATGCAGCTTAAAACTGCACAGGCCAATTTAAAAGCAGCATCAGCACAGGTGGCTCAGGCTCAATCTTCATTAGGCTCTTCAAAGATCAATGCGAACTTTACCTATATCAAAGCCCCGGTAAGCGGATACATCGGAAGAATCCCAAACAGGGTAGGAAACCTCATCAGTCCGTCTGATCCGTCACCACTAACAACACTTTCCAACATCAGCAGTGTAAACGTTTATTTCTCAATGAATGAAGCCGATTTTATTGCCCATAGCAGGGCTGCTGCTTCAGGAGAAAGTGCTGAAAATGTAGAACTTATTTTAGCAGACGGTTCTAAATATGGGTTTAAAGGAAGACTGGAAAATGCCAGCGGAAACTTTGACCGAAATACAGGAAGTATTCAGATGAAAGCTGTTTTCCAGAACCCTGATAAACTGTTAAGATCAGGAGGAACGGGAAGAGTAATGATTCATAATGCACTGGATGGGGTAGTGAAGCTTCCAAAAACTTCGGTAAAAGATATTCAGGATAAATTCTTCGTCTACAAACTTGATGGTAAAGATAAAGTGAAAATGACACAGATTGAAGTATCAGGAAGCACTTCTCAGGATTACTTTGTGAAGACAGGAGTGAATGCAGGAGACAAGATCGCTGTGAACAGGATAGATGCCCTTACAGACGGGGCACAAGTTGTAGCCAAAGTAACTCCTTCGAAATAATTTTATAATCATTCTTAGAAAATTCGAAAATGTTAAAAAAGATAATAGACCGTCCGGTATTGGCGACGGTAATATCCCTTATCATTGTCATTTTGGGGATCATTGGATTGAACCAATTGGCAGTGACGCGATTCCCGGACATTTCTCCACCTACCATTACGGTTTCAGGTTCTTATCCGGGTGGAAACAGTGAAACGGTGATCCGTTCCGTAGTAACCCCTCTGGAAGAACAGATCAACGGGGTGGAAGACATGAGTTACATGAAATCCACGGCAAGTAACGACGGAACATTCACGATCTCTGTTATATTCAAACAGGGAGTAAATGCCGACCAGGCTGCGGTAAACGTACAGAACAGAGTACAGCAGGCGACACCGATATTACCTCAGGAAGTGGTAAGAATGGGATTAACCACCTCAAAGCAGCAGAACAGTATGGTGTTGATTTTCAATATTTATACTGAAGATAATAAACAATATGATGAAACCTTTCTTCAGAACTTTGCCAATATCAACCTTATCCCGCAGATCAAAAGGGTAAAAGGAGTAGGACAGGCACAGATCTTCGGAATTAAGGATTACTCCATGAGAATATGGCTTAATCCACAAAAGATGGCTTCCTATGGATTGGAACCTTCTGACATTTCCAATGCTATTGCAGATCACAGTTTGGAGTCTGCACCGGGTAAATTGGGTGAGGAATCAAATGCTGCTTTAGAATATGTCATCCGATACAAAGGAAAAAAGAATAAGCCGGAACAATATGAAGAAATGGTGGTTAAAAATGACGGGACCAATGTCATCAGGCTTAAAGATGTAGCCAGAATAGAATTTGGGTCTATCAACAATACCGGAGACAACCTTTCCAATGGTAAAAATGCAGTTACGGTTGCGATTATGCAGACCACAGGATCCAACGCCAATGAAATCGAAATAGGAGTTAATAAAGCGATTGACCAGCTGTCGAAATCCTTCCCGCCAGGCATCAAATACACCAAAGTAATGAGTACCAAGGAAAGATTGGATGAAGCAACAGGGCAGGTGAAATCTACATTGATAGAAGCATTTATTCTTGTATTCATTGTGGTATTTGTCTTTTTACAGGATTTCAGGTCTACCATTATTCCGGCCATTGCGGTTCCGGTAGCGATTATCGGTACATTCTTCTTCCTTCTGGTATTAGGATTTACAATTAATGTATTGACATTGTTTGCCCTTGTACTGGCGATCGGTATTGTCGTCGATGACGCAATTGTAGTGGTAGAAGCCGTTCACAGTAATATGGAAGGAACAGATCTTTCCGGAAGAGATGCTACCCACAAAGCGATGAGTGAAATTACAGGTGCTGTTATTTCCATTACCCTGGTAATGTCAGCCGTATTTATTCCCATTGGATTTATGTCTGGCTCTGCAGGATTGTTCTATAAGCAGTTTGCCTATACATTAGCCATTGCAATCATTATTTCTGCGGTCAACGCTCTTACTTTAACTCCGGCGTTATGTGCTGTATTTTTGAAAAACCATCATGCAGAAGAAGGTGGAAAGTCAAAAGGATTCGGGCAGAGATTTGCGGTTGCTTTTAACGCAGGGTTCAATAATATGACAGAGCGTTATGCAAAAGGAGTAAGATTTTTAATCGGGAAAAAGTGGATTGCTGCAGGATTGGTAGCAGGAATTATAGGGCTTTCAGCATGGCTGATGTCAAGTACAACTAAAAGTTTCGTTCCAATGGAAGATGACGGGTTTTTCATCTATTCATTAAGCATGCCGCCAGGAACAGGATTGACAAAAACCACAGAAGTTTCCAATAAAATCAATGCCATCTTAAAAACAGTAGATGCTGTTCAGGAGAATACTTCCATTACAGGATTTAACCTGTTAAGCAACAGTGCCGGACCAGCTTATGCAATGGGATTTGTGAAATTAAAACCTAAGAAAGAAAGAGGAACTGTTCAGGATATTGACGAGATCATGAATATTGTTAACGGAAAACTGTCTGTTATCAAAGAGGGAAGTGTAATGAGTTTCAGAATGCCGCCAGTAGAAGGATATGGAGTAACCAATGATGCCGAAATTGTTCTTCAGGACCGTATGGGTAGAGATCCTCAGGTTTTGAAGTCGAAGGCAGATGATGTGATCGGGCAATTGATGCAGGTTCCTGAAGTAGCTTATGCTTACACCATGTTCAGAGCAGATTATCCACAGCTGGAACTTGAAGTGAATGAAGACAAAGCCAAACAGTTAGGAGTAAGTATTTCTAATCTGTTAGGATCAATTCAGACGTATTTTTCAGGAGATCAGTCTCAGAATTTCTCCAGATTCGGGAAGTTCTACAGAGTGAATATTAAAGCTGATGGTGTTTTCAGAATGGATGAGCAGGCGTTCAATGATATTTTCGTGAAAAATAATAAAGGAGAAATGGTTCCTGCCAATACCTTAATCACTTTGAAAAAAGTATACGGTCCGGAATCCGTTCAGCGATATAACCTTTATAATTCATTGAACATTAACGTAGTACCGAAACCGGGTATCAGTAATGGTGCCCTGATGGATAAAATTGAACCAACCTTAAATAAACTTCCTTCTGATTACAGTTATGAGTGGACCGGTTTGAGCTTGGAAGAAAAATCAGCAGGAAACCAAACTGTTGTCATCCTTGGATTATGTTTACTATTTGTATATCTGCTTCTTGCAGCACAATACGAAAGTTACATTCTGCCGTTAGCCGTAATGCTTTCCATCCCAACGGGAATTGTTGGAGCATTCCTGGGAATCAAAGCGATTGGGCTGGATAACAACATCTATGTGCAGGTAGGATTAATTATGCTTATTGGTTTATTAGCAAAAAATGCGATCCTTATCGTAGAATTTGCCGTCCAGAGAAGAAAATCAGGACTTTCGATTCTGGATTCCGCATTGGAAGGAGCAAAAGCAAGGTTACGTCCGATCATTATGACATCATTAGCCTTTATTGTGGGAATGATTCCATTGATGATCTCTACAGGAGGGATGGCGTCAGGAAATAAATCGATCAGTGTGAGTGCTGCTATAGGAATGTTGAGTGGAGTAGTGCTAGGAGTATTTGTAATTCCTATCCTGTATATGTTCTTCCAATATCTGGATGAGAAATTTTCATCGAAAAAGAAGTATCCTGTAATTCAAAATCAATTGACAAATGAGAATGTTTAATATAAAGAATTTCCTTATTTCAGGCGCAATAGCATCAGTACTGGTGTCTTGCGCCGTGGGGAAACCCTATGCAAGAACAGATCTTCAGATGCCAGAAACTTATAAAGAATCTGTGCAGGTAACAGGAGATACAGTGGTGCTGCCATGGAAGACCTTCTTTAAGGACCCTAAACTGATAGGTTTAATAGATAAAGCTTTAACCAGAAATAATGAAATAAATGTTGCCCTGAAGAATATAGAACAACTCGATCTGATCTACAAACAGGCAAAGTTATCTCTTCTTCCAACGCTGGATTTTAGTGCAGGAGCCAACAGGAGCTGGGCGTCTACCAATACCTTGAACGGTTCACTTAATGAACAGTTTGCAGGAACAACACATATAGATGATTTCAGTGCTAACCTCAGGCTTTCGTGGGAAGTTGATATCTGGGGAAAAGCCAAGATGCAGAAAGAATCAGCTGCAGCAGAATATTTTGCACAAAAAGAGAATTTGAATGCTGTAAAAAGCAGAATCATTGTTCAGGTAGCGCAGGCTTATTATAATCTGATAAGTTTAGATGAACAGATGAAAATCGCAGAACAGAATATTGAACTGAGTAACAATACCCTTAAAATGATGGATCTTCAGTTTAAGGCAGGTCAGATCAATTCATTGGCGGTACAGCAGTCCGAAGCACAGAAAAAAACTGCGGAGCTTTTGATTCCTCTGGCTAAACAGAATATTTCCGTTCAGGAAAATGCATTGAGTATCCTTTGTGGAGAATATCCAACAAAAATTGAAAGATCAGGAGATTTGAAAACAATGATTCCTGAAAATAAGCTTTCACAAGGACTTCCGGCCCAATTATTAAGCAGGAGACCAGATCTGAAGATGGCAGAATTTAATGTGATCAGCCTGAACTCCAAAACTGGATTGGCAAAAGCAGCAATGTATCCAAGTATAAGTTTGAGCCCGCAGATTGGAGTCAATTCCAATAAATTCAGTTCATGGTTTGATATTCCCGGATCTATTACCAAAGCAGTTGCGGCTAATTTAGCAGCTCCAATTTTTCAGAAAAAACAGTTGAAAACCGCCTATGAAACGGCATTAATCGAACAGGAAAAGGCGGCGATCAACTTTAAACAGTCTGTAATGACGGCTGTGGGCGAAGTTTCAGATGCTATGGCAAAAACTCAGGGAGCTTCAGAAAGATTACAGCTTTTAGAACAGAGAACGGCCATTTTAGACAAAGGAATAGGTGATGCTTTGAAACTGTACAAAAGCGGAATGGCAACCTATCTTGAGGTGATTACGGCTCAGAATAATAAACTTCAGAATGATCTGGAAGCTATCAATGTTACATTGGAAAGATTAAATGCTGAGGTAGACCTTTACCGAGCGTTGGGCGGTGGAGTACAGTAAAATGTAATTGAAAAATAGCAAAAGGAAGTTGTATCAGGCAGCTTCCTTTTTTTGTTATATGATACTGGGTTCTAAATGAAATCACTGAAATGTGAAATTCAGAATGATTGTCATTTTTTATTGAATAAATAATTATTTGATTTAAATTTTTAGTCCATAAAATCAATGAGTTATGAAAAATATTGCTTTTTTTTGAAAAAATCATGCAAGATTTCCTGAAAAGACGATTTATATCAATGAGTACTCGAAATAATTAATGTTTAATGAAAAAATAATGCAATGAAAAAATTTACAGTATCTCAATTTTTAACAGCTATTTTAATTGTATTAACAGGGTTTACTTTGTATTCATGTAGTGTTGATGGCCCGGAAATAAGACCGGTACAACTGGAAGATGTGAATGGAAATTATAAAGGCAGACTCATTACCATACAGGGAGAGAGCAAAACAGAAAAAATAAAGAATTTTAAAGCAAAAAAAGATACGATTATGTTTTCAGAATTTCCAGTGGATGAGATTGTGAAAACAGTAGTAAAAGACCCGGTAAAAGCAGAAGAGGCTATTAAAGCATTAGGAAAGGTGAAGTATGAAATTAAATATACAGCTTCTATCAATACAGCCAGCAATGTGATAGAGCTCTCTTTGGCTCCCAAACCTATGGAACTGCTGATTCCTGTAGAGGGGAAAACCAAAAAGACAGAAGTGACATTGAATGCTAAGCAGAAAGGATTTTATGTAGGGATGGATGGTTCATTGCGATTTGCTTTGACTGCTGAGAAAATTACCGTAGACGGTACAGTACTTGCCCCTTATGAGGCTATTAATTATAATTTTCCGTTCTGTGTAAAATATTAATTAATGGTTATTACTATAAATAGATTGTATTTATACGATGCAATCTATTTTTGCTTTAAAATTTAATTAATATATCGTATACTGGAGCAGTACATGGGAGAAAGTAAAGAACAGATTTTGGTAAACCGCCTTCTGCAGAAGGAGGAAGCCGCCTGGAAGGAGCTCTTTGGAGCTTATTCTGGGAATCTGGCTTATGTATGTTCAAGGTATATCGCAGAAAAAGAAGATGTGCATGATGTACTTCAGAATAGTTTTATCAAGATGTTTCGCTCCATAGAAGCATTTGAATACAGAGGAGAGGGTTCTCTGAGAGCTTGGATTACCCGTATTGCAGTAAATGAATCTCTGAAGCATATCAGGCAGAAAGGAGACTTTAAGTCTTCCGTTGAAGTAGAAGATCTTCCCGATCTTCCCCATGAAGAAGAACCTGATTTTGAGGAAATCCCGAAAGAAGATATTATGAGAATAATTCAGTCTCTTCCGGATGGTTACAGAACTGTTTTCAACCTATATGTATTTGAAAAGAAAAGTCATAAGGAAATTGCATTGCTGTTGGGAATTGCAGAAAATTCTTCAGCATCACAGTTCCACCGTGCAAAAGGACTGCTGGTTCAGAAAATAAAGGAATTTAAAATGTCAAAAAAAGCACAATATGAATAACGAATGGCTCAATAACCTGCGAAGCAGAATGGAGAACCATGAAGAAGAGGTTCCGGAAGGATTGTGGGATGACATCAGGGATGAACTATTCTCAGAAGAAGAAAATAAGTTGTTGACAAGCTTTATTCCTGCAATTGACACTGAAAGTAAAGAGGAAAAGATAGAGAAAACAGGTCTTGCCAGTAAAACCTGGCTATATCGTATTGGAGGTATTGCCGCCGCTGCTGTTTTAATCTTTATGATGATGAAAATTGGAACGGACGAGAATCAGAATAAGTATTCACAGAAACCGTCTGATTCTGATAAAATAACAGATACAGATCTGCCTTTGAATAATATAGAGCAAGAAAAGAGTAGAAAGATTTGGAAAAACTCAAAGGCAGATATTTCTTTAAAACAGAATGATTTTAATGCGAGAGGTCATTTTGCTGAAAATATAAAGCAGACAGAGCCTGAAAAGGTTGGAGGAAAAGGATCCGGAAACGATGTAAAAGCTCAGTATGTTATACAAACGCCTGAATTAGAAATGCCCATCCTGATTCCGGAAGAAAATAAAACCAGGGAAATACCTTTGGTTAATAACAATATAAAGAAAGAGGAAGCTGAAAAAGAGACAGATAAGATAGAGAAGGAATTGTCTGAAAAATATGCGGATAATAACAAAACCAAGCATATAAAGTCTAAATCTGAAAAGAAATGGATGTTAAGTATGCTTACCGGAAATGCATCATCTAATTCTGCAGAACAGCAGTTCCATGGTTATGCTTCCGTTAGTGGTAAACCAATGAGTTTTGAGCAGGTCTGGACAACTGCTGAATATGTAGATGATCCTTTGACTCAAATACTATTGGCCAATCAGAGTAAACCAGTAGAAGCAAGGATCAGGCACAAAGTTCCGGTAACATTCGGCTTGTCTGTATATTATAATCTGGGTAAAAAATGGGGGATAGGAACTGGGGTTAACTATACCAAACTGGCTTCAGAGCTTCATTCCGGAAGCAGTGATAATTATATTAAAGGAGAGCAGAAGGTTCATTATATCGGAATTCCTGTTCAGGTTAATTATAATGTTATTCAGAAAGGAAGGTTTACGGGATATATTACAGCAGGAGCACTGGTTGAAAAGCCTATAGCAGGAAGTATTTCAACGAGTTATGTGGTAAATGATGAAGTAAGGGAAACTACAGAAGAAAAATTGGATCATAAACCGTTGTCGTTTTCAGTGAATACAGCAGCAGGACTTCAGATGAAGTTGGTAAACAGGCTGGGGATTTATGCAGAACCGGGGATTGGGTATCATTTTAAAGATGAAAACTCTCCCAATACCATTTATAAGGAAAAACCCCTGCATTTTAATGTGAAATTCGGGATCAGATTGTTGATTGATTAATGCTGATGATTTTTAAATAGGAATCAACTTAAATGTCAATATATATGAAAACAAAACTGATTTTTTTAACATTTTTATTGTTCAACCTTCTGAATATAAAAGCACAATGTACTCCTACAATTACCAGCCCCAGATTAGGTGCTATATTCGCAGACAAGATCCTTTTCTGTGAGAGTGAAGATGAAATACTTTCCACTACGCAAACGTATTCTTCTTATCAATGGTATAAACAGGAATGGACATGGCAGACTCCTAATAACAATCCATGGGTGGCCATTCCCGGTGCTACCTCACAACAGTTAACCATTAATGGTGATGACCAGCTGTATTATTTTAAAGTAGAAGTCACACAGGGAGATTGTACAGCTGAAAGCCCGGCAGTGATGGCTGATGGATATGTGTTTGGCCTTCCTGCTATGATATCCACTTTTGTTCCGGGAACTTATGAGATTGTAAATGGTGGAGTAGTGCATGTATGTTCTGAAGCTCCTGTAAAGTTTGATGATGTGTTCCCTGTGGTATATGGCCCGCATACATGGTTTAAGTGTGTTCCTACCACTACTCCTCCTTTTACGGGAGATCCTTGTGTAGTTTCGAATGTAACAGGAGATACCTATACCACTACAGAGTCTGGAGAATATGGATTCTATGCCTGTACAGAATATTGTCCGGATCAGTGTAGAATGTTAGATCCTTTCTCTTTTGTAGAGCTGCAATATGGCGATTGGGAGTTCTGTGAAAAATTAGGAACAGGGGAAGTCTCAAAACCTAAAGAAAATAAATTAAATATATATCCTAATCCTACAGCACAGTTCCTTTATATCGGGAAAGAATCAGAGGAGTATAAAGAGGTTTCCATTATGGATATGTCCGGAAAGCTGGTTCTTAGGAAAAATAACCATCAATACAGACAAGCCATTGATGTAAGCCATTTGGTGCCAGGGAATTATATGATCATTTCCAAAAGTGTGAAAGGAGAAGTTTATAAAAATAAATTAATAAAGAAATAAAGGATTAAATAATCTTTTCGTTAGTTTTTAATAGTGGTTAAATCGGTATAATTTATTTTGTACCGATTTTATTTTGTACCATTTTGGAGTTATATTCTTTTAAACTTTTTACGAGTTTGCTTCTTCTAATGTTTCCATAAACACTTTCACATTCATTCAAAATTATCTTTCTGTGTTTTACGAAATCAATACTCAAGTCCCTTTTTTCGAGATCAATTTCCGGTTGGTATAGGTTCTCATGATTTATTAGTTACTTGTTTCATTATCAGTTGTAAATATGTTGTTATATGAACCTTATTCTGGATTGTATGGTGTTTCTGTCTGATTATCATTAACATTGTAAATAACTTGCTGCAATAGGAGGGAATATACTTTTTTATGTTTCACATGAAACACTGAACATATTTATTTATTTTCAACATATATAAAATAAATAATTTTAATTATTCTGCTGAAATTGTATCATCATTGAGATGAATTTTTATACGTCAAGTTTTGTCGTAGTCTATATGGATATTTGTAATAACAAAACAAAATAAAATATATGAATACAATAGAACAAAACGATCCATTTACGGGTGAATGGACAGTATTTTTAGAATCCCCAGTTACTTATAATGGAGAATCCATTACTCTTGCGATGTGTGATAATATTATATATAAGAGTATAAACAATGTATTTTATAGGAGAGTCTTAATCAAGGACACTGTAAATGTAAAATGGTTTGGTGCTGTAGGTGATTCTGTAACCAATGACACACAAGCATTTCAAAAATCTGTAGATTTTTTAAGTAGTATAGATGGTGGTAAATTATTCATACCAAGTGGCAGCTATGCAGTTGACCATATTGATTTTAAGACTAAAGCTTACTCAAATATTGAGATTATAGGAAATAATTCGACATTAATAGGATTAACAAGAAGTAGAAATACTGCAGCAGATGGAATTTTTGCTTTTGAAGCTTGTGTATCCAATCAGTCAGACGACTCAAACTCAATAAAAAATATTAAAATTAGTGGGCTCAATTTTTTTACATTGAATATTATCCCCCCAATACCAGAGCCAGAACCAGGGCAAGAGCCAGAGCCAGAACCAAAAGTTGATGAGCTTTCTCATCACATTGCGGCACACGGGGTAAGTGATTTTACTGTTGAAAACTGTACATTTACAGGTTTTTTTGGAGATGGAATTGCTATATGTAGAGGCTTAACTGAAGGAGGATATAGGAATGGCTATAATAAAAATGTTATTATTAAAAACTGTAAATTCGATGGGGTAAACCAGAATAATCGACAAGCTATTTCAATTTATCATTGTGATAGATTTATAATCGATAACTGTGATTTCTATAGAACGACCGGGAAAGAGATGCCTGGTGCAATAGATATAGAATCCGACGACCCCAATTTAACGATTACCACTAATGGATTAATAACTAACTGCTATTTTAATGATATTGGAGGTATGGGGGCAATTTGTATTTTCTCAAAAGATAGGTCTATTATTGATTTTCAACAGAAGGAAAGATTAAATTATCAAAGTTTTAAAATTGATAATTGTAAATTTGAAGACGTTCATACCCCATTAACAGTGTATGGTAATTACAATCCGTTAACAAATGGTGATAAGGATTATAATGGAGTATATAGTATAGTATTTGAGAACTCAAATGTTTTAAATGCCGAAAGAGCCATATATTTTAATGCTGCGTGTAGAGTAAAGGTTTCTAACGTTATTTTTAAAAACATTTATAATACTATTAACTCAATCTGTGATGGCGGAGCATATAAAATTTTATTTGAACAATGTGAATTTGATACTGTTAATAATCCTGCAGGTCTTTCTTTTGTTGGTGGCGGAAAATATATAGATTTTATAAAATGCATCTTTAAAAATTTTACTACCAATGTCATAACTTTTAATGTGTCAAAACCAATTGGCACAATAAAGTATAATCAGTTCTATAATTCAGCTAATCCTGGTATGGGTCTTTTAACTAATCCAAGTGTTGATAATCTCAGAAATGCAAGAATTGAAGAAAATGAATATCTTGGTAATATTCCTAAAATTGATTTCTATTCAATTATGAATCAGGGATATTCATATAATTATGACAGTGCAGTTATGATACCATCCAATATTTTGTATCACAAAAGTGAATTTGAAAGCGAAGGCGTTTTTCCGGAAGCTTATCTTGGGAATACAAAAGGATTAGTTAGAAATGAGAGATTGGAAAACTATAATAATATCCCTGTTGTTTATCAGACCTTTTTACCATATGATCTGCCAGGTGTGAAGTGGACGAGACACGCACTTAATGATAATACATGGGCAGATTGGAAAAAATTAGAAAATTAAATTATTATCTAATGTAAGATATCATAGCGAAGAATAAATATATCTTCGCTATTTTGTTTTATCAACCCGATCAGTCTCTATATTCTGGCTTCATTGAATATTACTATTTATTTTTCTTAAAACTCTTTTTCTGTAGAAAATTATCAGCATAACTCTCAGATTTTTAAAATAGTATATTAATTATTTTTACTTCAAAAACACATCATGCTGATTAAAATTTATGGCAGTGCCATTCATGGCGTTTCTGCCCAAACAATAACCATTGAAGTAAATGTAGATACCGGCGGAGTAGGGTATCATTTGGTAGGACTTCCTGATAATGCCATCAAAGAAAGCAGCTATAGAATTTCTGCTGCATTGAAGAATGTAGGATATAAAATTCCTGGTAAGAAAATTACCATCAATATGGCTCCTGCAGATCTGAGGAAAGAAGGGTCTGCCTATGATCTGAGCATAGCGATTGGAATTTTGGCGGCTTCAGATCAGATTCTGGCTGAAGAGATTCAGCATTATATCATTATGGGAGAGCTTTCATTGGATGGAAGTTTACAGCCTATCAAAGGTGTTTTACCCATAGCCATTCAGGCCAGGGAAGAAGGTTTTAAAGGAATTATTCTCCCAATACAAAATGCCAGAGAAGCGGCCATTGTTAATGATCTCGATGTATACGGGGTTGAAAATATAAAGCAGGTTATTGATTTTTTTAATGAAGGAGCTCCTATTGAGAAAGTGATATTGGATACCCGAAAAGAGTTTCATGAAAAAATCAATAATTTTCCATTTGATTTCTCAGAAGTTAAAGGACAGGAAACTGCAAAAAGAGCCCTGGAAGTAGCTGCTGCAGGTGGTCATAATATTATCCTTATCGGTCCGCCTGGAAGTGGTAAGACAATGTTAGCCAAAAGAGTTCCGAGTATTTTGCCGCCATTAACCCTGAAAGAAGCTTTGGAAACCACAAAAATACATTCCGTTGCAGGAAAGATAGGAACAGAAGCTTCATTAATGACAGTTAGGCCTTTCAGGTCTCCACATCACACAATTTCAGATGTAGCACTCGTTGGTGGAGTGTGATTTTGTAAAGTAAATGCGAAATTGCAAACTAAATGCAAAAATTCGCATAGTAAATGCGAAAATAGCGATTCAATTTTTTTTAACTTGAAATAACATAATATGAAGTTTTTTTTATTTTGTTTTATATTAATAACATTTAGTTGTTCTTCAAAAAACGAAACTAAGTTAATTATCGCAGCTAAAAATAAAACAATTGATAGTTTGAAAGTTGAGCTTAATGATTGTAAGTTACAAGCACAAATTATGGCTGACGTATTAGAAGAAGAGAGAATTAAAAACGTTAAAAAAAAATAAAGTCTTAATAGTACTTACATTTTTCTCAGGTTTTTATTAATGGTAATATAGTTTCATAGTCTTTTTAAATACCACAAAAGGGGTATAGCAATAATTCTATTTTATTCTTAAATTTAATAAAAAAATAACCATAAAAAACTTAATTATGAAACTTGAACTTAAAGCGGAACTTTCTGGTTCCAATATAAATGGTGCTACTATATACTTTGAAATTTTACCGATAGACCCACATGCAATCCCCTTAGCATTTATCAGAAAAAAAGATGGTTCTAAAGATCTTATTATTCAAAATGTGAAACTATTGATTGATAATGAATTAGATTTCTTGTTAGTAATTAATGCTTTTAAAGGAACTAAGTGGACTTTTACTTTGACTAACGTAAGTTCAGGAAAAGAAGTTTTCAAAAGAACTGGTAATACGGGTGATGATGAAAATTACAAGCCTAATTATTCGGTCTTAAAAAGTTCTATTTCTATTGAATCCCTAAAAACTTTAGTATGAAAAAAAGCATATTATTTATTGCGTTTTTGATGTTTATGAATCATTATTCTCAGACGTCAATGGTTGAAGATACAAAAGGAGAATCTGCTCTTTCTCTCGGAAGTCTTTCTGTTATCTCTGTTAATGCTAAAGATGAAAGCTTAGCTTTCTCAACAGGATGGAACTTTAGCAGATTTGAAAAAGATCCTGAGAAAATGTATTGGGGAGTGACCTTGAAAGCAAAAGGAAAAAATGGGGTTTTTAATATTATAAAAAATAAAGATTTCCAGTATGATGGTAATATAGGACTATTTATAGGGTATTTATCTGCTCCTTCGGAATATAGCGATGCATTAAATTCTTCAGTATTGGATGTGACTATGAGAAATACAATTTTCTCAATAGAGTTTCTGACGAGTCAATTTAAATTATACAATAATTCTTCTAACATAAAATTTACTGATCAAATTTATGGGAAAGGAACTTACGGATATAAGATCGCTATTGGGCATAATGGTCAAGGAAGTATTAAGAATAAGGTTCCATATGTTTTTGGAATACAGTTAAATGGTGGGAAAAAAAATAATAGTAGTGATTTAAACTATATAGAGATTGGTGACGTTTCTTATGAAACGGATATAAATACAAATACTACAAGAGAAATTGTCAGAGGTAAAGTTCTAGCATACGATTTGAAAGAGTTTCGTGATAATTTAGGATATTTTAATATCAATAGCGATTTTGGAGTTCAAGTAAAATCGAGATTTTTATTTATTCTGCATTGGAGATATTCTGTAATGCAAGGTTTTAAGCCAAGATATAATCCTGGGTTCGGTTTTTATTTAACTAAAGAAGGGGAGCCAACACGAATTGTTTGTGGAATACAATATCAAAGTTTGGATCTTTTTAACGTTGAGAAATCACAAAAATCATTAGGACAACGGTCTAGTTTAAATATGATTGCTGGTTATAGTTTTTAAATCATAAAAAAGTTGTATTCTTATAATACCTGTTTTAGGTTTGTAAATTGTTTATAGCATTTCGTGAAAAAATAGAAAACATATAAATGAAAAATAGTTGCAAAAAATTATTATCAACTTACTTTAAAAAAAATGAAACCCAAATATCTTCTTTCAATTTTAGGTGTATTATTCTTAGTCTACTATTATCTAACCATAGATACTTTTAAGAGTCTTTCTGGCAGTGATCTTTCAAAGGGGGCCAATGTGGGGACTGCTATCTCTGGAATATTATCTCCAATTATCGGAGTCATTTCAATTATTTTACTTTATTTAGCACTAAGTAGACAAACTGAATCTAATATTGAACAACGTTTGAAAAATGAAAGTGATATCATTTTTACATTAATAAATCAAATGGATGATGAACTACAGAGATTTTATACAAAAATATCGAAGACAAAAGGAGAAAATAAGATTGAACTTACTGAAAGAGGTATTGAAGGTTTGATGTACTGGTCAAGACAATATAAGTTTGATTTAACTGACGATTTTTTTAAAGATAAAGAAATTACTTTTAGAAGTTTTTACGAATCTCATCAAATAATACTTTTGATAAAATCTTTTCAGTTAATAGAGCGTAGAATTGAAATTGCTACACTCACAGATGAGATTAAGAGATTGTTTCGAGATAAATTGGATTCTTATTATCAAAGTAAACTAAGACTGAAATGCTTCTTGATTCTGGGAGTTTAATTGTTTTGAGTGGAGATGCAAGATATAAATGGACACATGGCATAGCGCCGAGAAAAACGGATTATATTAATGGTAGAAAAATAGAGCGAAAATTAAGACTATCTATGACTTTTAGAAAAGTCATATTACAATAATAGTTGAACTTTAAAGCTAAAGTGTAAATGTTTTATAATAAGACTTTTGCAGGTGCTTTTGTTATTGACAATTTAAGATTTAACTCGAAATCGGAAAGTTAAATTAATCCTTTCTTTCATAGGTATTGTGGACTTAGCAATTCTATGTTCCCAATACTCTTGAAGGTCACCTTTCATAATGAGTAATGAACCGTGAGTAAGTGGTAAATTATATTTACTTTGATGATGGTCCATTTTTCTGAAATCAAAATTTCGGGTTTGTCCCAGACTATATTTGTCTGTCTTGTATATGTGTGATTTTTTCAGAGTAAACACGAAAGACAAATTCAATCGAGAAAATTGATAAGACGGATAAACGAATCTAAAGCCAAGATATGCAGAAGCAAATGATATCTGCAGATAAATTAAGAAGAGTATTAGCATAAATTATAGAAAACCTTCCTCAAGAACAAGAAGATAGTTTGTTTAGATAAAGATATCTAGCACATATCAAATTTATATTTTTAGAAAATGTAAAAATAATTTATGTTAATTGGAATATTATGAATTTCTAAAAATGTAAAAAATAGAAAAGGATAACTTGATAAAAATGCTAAAAAGAAATCCTTTAATTTCATAAAGATAGCAAGGAATAAATGAAAAAGTACACCTAGACACAAATAAATAACACAGAAATGTGGGTTTACTATAAAAAAAACAAAGGTGAGTTGGAAAAGGATAATTAACCAAGAGAGTAGAAAATAGATATATTTATTTTCATGAAATATAGAAACTAATAGTTTGTTTCCATATATATTTGTTTTTAAAAGTTTTTTTAATCCTTCGCCTGTTCTCCATTTTACAGATGATATTTTTTGAATTCCATTCGATGTATAGCAAATAACTATATAGAGTGATATAAAGTTTAGAATCCTATAATCTTTAGTTAAAAAAGTACAAAAAAGACAAAATAAATTAAATATAATTATATGTTCTGATGATGAAAGTCTATTTTGACAGCGTAATCGAAGATATAACTCAAATATTATTAAAATAAATATTGCTAGCGAGTTTAAAAATGAATCGATTTGTAATATAACTAGCCCTAAAATGAAAAGACTAATAAGAAATCGAAGTCTTATAATTGTCTTTAGAACTTTTTGATTGTATATGAATTTAAGAGTTTTCTTTTTATAATAAATTTTTCTTAAAAAGAATTTATTAACAGATATTGGGCTGTCGAAACCATAATATTTTATATTAATAAGAATTTCCACTGAATCTAGAATTAAGTAGAGACAGATAAATATTATACTTATGCAAATTAAGTCTAACATATATTTATTAATAAACAATATTAAAAGTAATAATTGGGGTAAACTTGGACGAATTATCTATTTGAGCCATATCTACAATGGAAAATTGTCGATTTACTATTGTAGGTGTGTAATCTACTTTTTTCAGTATATATTTTAATTTTTTAAATTCTGGAATCTTTGCTACAACTTCAACATCATTGTGATTTTTTAAAACTTTTAGTATGTTAAAAATCATTGTAAGAGTAGCTTTATCATATCTTTCGTGTAGAATAGGTATGTAGTTAACCTGGAATAGTTTAAGTTCAGAAATAGTCTTGTCTTGGTAATAATCTCTGTATACTATATAGAAATCACGAGAGATAGGATTAGGTGCAAACAATGTCCAAACTGGAATTAGGTGAAAATCATTATGGATAAATTTAAGAAGGATCTTTCTAAGATTTTTGTGTTGATAGAATATAGTTAGTAATATCCAAATTGTCAAAATTGTATAGCAAACACTATTAAAAAATATTGAGATAATCACAAATATTAAATTTTATTGAAAAAAAATAAACTAAAGGATAGCTTGATAAATAAGACCAAAAAAAATCGTTTAGATTACAGAGTGCAGCTAAAGAAGTATGAAAAATTATTCCAATAATTAATACATAAACAACTGTGTGACTAAAACTTGCAAGCAATGGAAATGTTATTTGAAATAAAATAACTCCCCAACACAATGCAATATTAAATATTTGTCCTTGGTCTATTAGTTTCTTTTGGATAATTTTATTTCCAAATAAATTACTGTTTAGAACCCAAATTAATGCATTTCCATTCCTCCACACTGGTGATTTTAACTTATTATAGCCTGTAAAAAAATAAGAAATGTATAATTGAATAATGATAAAAAATGATCCAACTTCAAAAAAAAAGTTATTGTTAATCGATATTATAGATAATCCAAACAATATAATAGTTCTCATTTGATCAGCACCGGAGAGGGCGACTCTATTTCTCAAATTAAACAATAATTGAATAACAAAAACGACAAATATAAGATAGTAAGTATTTTCAACAAAAACTATTAGTAATAAACTTAAGATTAATCTTAAAATTAGCAGATAGCAAAATGTTTTATTATTGATTAGAGGTTTAAAAAAAACAAATAATTTAGAGTAAAAATCTTTATTGCTTTTGCGAAACATAAAATCTATACTAAAAATCCCGAAATCAGAATAATATTTACTATAATAATAAAGAGAATGAAGTGTGTCGAAAAATATCCCGCAAGAAAGTATTATAATACTATAAAAATAATAGTCCATTAAGTATTTTTGATTTTTGATACAAACAATAACTTATCTGTCCTATTTAAGTAGAAACCTCCTTTGACAAAATATAATAATTGGCGCTCTGTAGGTTGTTTTTGATTCGTATTATAGTTTAATACATAATTTTTAATCATCATAAAAGATGTTGATTTTAAAAAAAGTTTGTCAACGTTTTTGTATGATGGTAATTGTCGTCTAATACTCAATATAAATTTTACATCTCTTCTTTGTCCATACCAAAATATAAAATACCATTTTGGTGTAAAATCATTAATAACTATGATCTCAGATATATTACCCTCCACGAGCCTTTCTCTGTAGGCTAGAAGACAATTGTTTTTCATTGGTTTTGGCGAAAACAAGGTCCAAGAAGGTATTAATGAAAAAGGATCATTGTTCTTTCTGAAACCTTCTGGTCTAAATTGTTTATATATAGAAAGAAATATCCACAATATACATAGCAGACAAATACAAAACTTAAGAATTAACATGGAGATTGTTTATTTAGTACTGTTGTCTATTTTTTTAATGTGCTTTAAATCAAACAAATCAGTATTTTTTCGTTTTGATAGTACATATTCTAATGGGGAATCAGAAGCAATATTTTCTCTTTTTAATGTTTTAACCACATTAGGATTAAACTGGACTATATTACTAAATCTAGGATTATTTGAAACATCTAGATAGTTTAGATACTTATCACTAATGTCAAGATATTTTATATCATTGTTATTAACCTCTAATGTATGCAAGTTACAGCTTATAGAAATTGATTGAATCTTATTAAAAGATACATTTAATTCTTTAAGGTTAAATTTTTTGCAATTTTCTATCTTTTGAATAGTCAATGCAGAATCAATTTTATTATGAGAAATATTTAGCTTTTCTAAAGCCAAAGGCAGAAGATCAGACTTGAATTTTGTAATATTATTATGCGATAAATCAAGTTTTTTTATAGTATATTTTGATAGATCTGGTATAACTTCTAAATTTAAGTTTGAAAGGTCTAATTCCTCATACACATTTCCGCTTTTGAGGTTTTTCGTAATATTTTCTAGTTTATCTTGTGCATTTAAACTAATATTTGCACAAAATAAAAAACATACTCCTAATAAAATAAGAGTATGATTTTTAAATGTTTTTTTCATATTAGTAACCATTATAATTTAGCCAGGTACCCCAATTATTTTTGATTTCATTCATTTCATGTTGCAATCCAACAAATATCTCGTGCCATTCACTTGGTTCTGGATACCCTTCTCCAAGAACCTCTGTATTTGTTGAAGTAGATTCTTTCTGTGCAAAGTCCATTAACTGAGATAAATTATTTACTGCAGTTTGCATATTTTGCATATCAGCAATGAATTCATTTACAGCTGTCATAGTAGTATTGATTACTCCGTTATTAGGATCTGCCATCCAATTATGCTCGGCTGTATTATCAAGGTTAAATGTGACTTCATTAGTATTTGGATCGACTGTGAATAATGCATTTACCAAACTAGGGCTCACATTCAGATTATTTAACATATAATCTCTTACCTCTGACATTGAATGCGTAGGAGAGTGTTGTAGCGCATTAAAAACTAAAGATAGGTTTTGTGCATGTACTAATTCATGTGTTAACAATGCAACAAAATCTTCATTCATTCCTAAAGCCGCATAATTAATTCCATAAGAATTAGGATTTGTATTATCTACGTTCCAGCCAATATTCTCACTAAGCCATGATTGATTAAGTTGAATAGTAATTACTCCAGTATTGGGATCAAAACTAGTATCTCCAAACCTTCCAGAAGGTAAGTTTTGTACAATGTCAAAACTAATGTGAGAACCTGAATTTGTAGTTATGCTTCCAACTAATTGTGCTATACAAGAATTTGTCGCTAATATATTACTTAATTGAGATCCAAATATCTTAAAATTATTAAAATCAGAATCAAAAGAAAATGAGCTTTGGATTTGAGCTTGGGATAACCCATTATAAACAGACTGCATTTGACTGGTAATTGAATGTACAGCAGCTGAAATACTAAATCCTGGCATTCCTGGTGTTATACCACCATCATCATCACCTCCAGCATCATCAAACCAGTGATCCAGATCGCCTTGATCGGAATATCCATCTTCGTTTTGTGCTCCATAGTCATCATCATCATCACCTCCATTATTATTGCCTTGACCAATATGTCCAAGTACACCATCCCCATCCACACAATTTTCAATTATATGTATAATTGTATCGCCATCAGGATTAATTAAGTGAAATAAGGTACTATCATCATCATTATAATAATTACCTCCTAAGATAATTTTTGTTTCGTTTGAATCCATAGGTGGAAGTTGTAATTCCAATTCTCTCAGGTCTAGTTTTTTTCTTTGTGCCATAAAATAATTATAAGATTTTATATCTCAGCTATAGAGATATTGTTATTAATATTAAGAGTATACTAAAAATAAATACAATTTGAATGAGTTACTTCTATGAATTGCGAACAATTAGGAATAAATAATCGTAAAAAGGATATTTTAAAGATACGTACTTAAAAAGTACAAAAGGATATTCGAAATTTAGCATGGTTATTCGTTTGTGTTTTTTATTAAAATCAGAGTACGAAAATAAAAAAAAAAAAAATATTTGCAAATTATTCTAAAAATATTTCCTCTAATTTTATTTTTAAATTGTATTTATTGGTTAATAATTCAATGTAATTTAAATGACTCTTTTCATACTCAAATAGCTGATTTTTATAATCATATGCTGTTTTTTTTTCGTAAGTTAATAGGTTTGCTAATACTTCATTAGTCTTTAATTGTAAATAGTATTCTTCTTTAGCAAGTCTAATTTGATTATCTATGTTTTCTATATAATCATACAGGTTTTCTGCTTGCTGAACAATACTAAATTTGTTGAGCTTTAGGTCTCTTTCGAGATTTTCCTTTTCTAATTTTGCAATTTTACTGTTATTACCTAAAATTCCCCAACTTAAAATAGGAATATATGCTCCTACAGTAAATGCTTGTTTTTGTATTGGTTTATTATAAAGTTTTTCAAATTGAGAAGCAGAGCTATTTAGTCCAATACCTACCTGGATGAAGAAATTAATAGCTCCATCTTTTTTTGCTTTATCAATCTTTTCATCCGCCAGTAAAAGCTGTAGAGTTGATTCATTTTCAAAATTATATTTTAAAAAATTTGAAATTAATTTTTCCTTATTAATACTAATACTAAAATCTTTTACGGATTTAAAATGTGGATTTTTGATATCAACCTGTAATAAGTTTTCAAGTTTTTTAATCAACATACTATGTTCAAATTGATCACTTATCAGTTTTTGTTTTAATTGATTTATTGTGATATTAATCTGATCTTCCTCAATACCCAAGGCTCTGGATAATTTCTTTTTTTCACTAATTACTGAAAGAAGAGATTCTGTTTTCAAGATGTTACTCTTTGTCAGCTCTATTTTCTTATCAAAAATATAACATTGAAAAAAAAGCTGTGCAGCTTCAGTTTTTAATTTTGCCAATTCTTTCTTATAATTAATTTCATCTAATTTTCTTTTATAAATAACTTTTTGCTTATTCCATCTATGCTGATTAAATCCATTTATAGACTGAGAATAAGTAAGATCCACCCAATTGCTAGAATAATTAGTGATTTTATTTTGTAGATCATTATTCATTGCTATTGAATTAGTTAGGGTTAACTCTCCTCCTGTGAATGGGACGATTTGTTTTGTAGTGAAATTTAATGTTGGACTTAGGAAATTTCGTTCAATAAGGGATGTACTCCCATTAAATTGGACTACTTCTTGAATTGCACGCTGATATGGAACCCCAGCGGTTAATATAACCTGAGGAAGTAAGGACTTTTTATAATTATCAAAATTAATATTTCCAATTTGATAATTTGCTTCAATAGTTTTAATCCTATCAGTATTAATTATTACCTGATTTAGTACATCGTCAATACTTAATGAATCAGAAACATTCTGACCAAAAAAAATTGTTGATGTCATTATAAAAATTAAATTTGCAAAACTTTTCATCCGGCAAAAGTACTATTTCCATGAAAAACACAAACATTTTAGAAAAAATTAATTCTTTTTTAGAGAACTACTGCCCGATGGCTGACGGAGTCCTACTTTATGGTAGTGCTTCTTTCAATTCCAAAGACTATGACGATATCGATCTTTTACTAATTGATAAAAGATTCTCTTATGTTTCTAAACTAAATATTCATTTTGAATCTAATAATTTTAGTGTTATTAAAATTCCTAGTAATGATATTTTTAACCTTTTAGCTCAAGATTTTAAAGAATCCGTATATAAAAATATATTTGAGACGGGGTTTATTATTAGAGACGACCTAAAAATACTAAAAGTTGTCAAGCAATATATATGCGAAGATTATCCTGATACATCCGATGTACTATATTATAGTAGAATTAAAACTATATACAAGATTAATGAATGCATAGCAATGTTGAAGAAAAAGCTTCCTTCAATAGAAGAATATTTAACCTTTAACAGTTGCATTAATTTTCTTATTGATTTTATAATTCTGCAAGATGAAAAAACACATTTTTCTTCTTTTAAACATAAATCTCGATATCTACATAAATATCATACAGTATTTGCAATAAAAATTACTGAAATTATAACTGTTTATAAAAATAATTCTAAAAATGGCTTAGTAAGTTTGCAAATTTTTTTAGAAAACTTAGGTATTCCCAAGAGTTTAGAATATGCTAATGACTTTTTAATTGATAGACTACATGGATCTGGAGTACAGGTGTTATTTTTCCCAAAATTATTCAAGGATAAGATAAATACCAATTTTTACAACGGTATAAAGGAAATTAACATACCCTATTATACTTTCTATATTGATGAAAATAATATAGAAGAAAGTGGGACTTATTTTATTTTCGAAACACATAATTATGATGCTGTATCTGCGATTAGGAAGATCCTAAGCGATAATTTTACAGTTGAATTATTCTTTTTTCCATATAATTTTTCTTTCAATAATGAAATAAAATTCGGTATAAATCATACAGTATGTCAACAGTTATTTTTCAAAATCCAACCAATTGTTGATAATATTATTGAAAATGGGAATCATTTAACTTTTATTGAGTTTATGATAAAAGAAATGCATGTAGATATAGATGATATATATAATTTCTATTTCTATAGAACTATAAATAATGATCATAATCTTACCCTAGAAGAAATATCAAATAAACAAAAAAAATGTAAAATGCCATTCAAAAGCATATTTGAGGAAATACTACAAGAAAAAAAAGTGTATAAAATAAATTTCGATTTTCAAATTCTAAAAAAGATCCCTAGATATTTCTTACTTCAAACGTTAGATAGAACATTGAGTATGCTTTTCTTAAAAGATTCAATAAAAGTTCAAATAGTTAAAAAATTAAGAAATCAGTATTACGAAAATGTTTAAAAAATTTCCTCATTTTACACAATTAGAAGCAAGAGACTGTGGGGCTGCATGTTTGCAAATTGTATCCAAATCATATGGTAAGTTTTTCAATTTAGATGAACTGCGGGAGATTTGTGGAACAACAAAAGAAGGTATTTCAGTTTATGACTTGTGTGAATCTGCAGAAGCGATAGGACTAAAAGCTCTACCTGTTAAGACCGATTTCCGAAAATTAAAAAATGAAATTCCATTACCTTGTATAGCGCATTGGAGAGGTTCTCATTTTATTGTTATTTATAAAGTGAAAGATGATAAAATATATGTATCTGATCCTGCATTAGGTCTAATTACATATAGCCGAAAGGAGTTTCTAAATGGTTGGTTAGAGAAAACAGTAGAAAAAAAATTTAGACAGGGAGTCCTAATTGCTTTAGAACCGACAGATGTTTTTAATGAAATTAAGCCAACTGGACAATCTCCATCGTTTGTGTATATATTAAATTACCTCTTATCTCATTTAAGTCCATACAAAACGCAATCTATCCAATTAATTATAACAATGATTGTAATAACACTATTGCAGATTGCTTTTCCAATTATTACACAATCTATTGTAGATATTGGTATTTCTGCAAAAGATCTGAGTTTTATTTCTTTGCTATTAGTTGCTAATATAATACTTGTTATAAGTACGAGTGTAGGAAACTGGATAAGACAGTCAATAAATATGCACATTGCCTCTAGGGTGAAAGTATCATTACTCTCAAACTATATATCAAAGCTATTAAAACTACCTGTAAGCTTTTTCGAAAATAAATTGGTAGGGGATATTTTACAAAGATCTTTAGATTATGAAAGGCTTCAAAGTTTTATTATGAACTCAGCATTTTCAATTATTCTAGCTCTGTTAAATATTATTGTATTTGGAATTATTCTATTTATTTACAAACCTTCTTTATTTTTTATTTTTCTGCTAGGCTCTGTTTTGTATATAACATGGACTCTATTGTTTTGGAGTATTAGACAAAAAATGGATATTCAGTATTTTAGTTTACAAGCAAAGAATAATAGCCACTGGATAGAAACGTTAACTAACATAAATGAAATTAAAAATAACAATTATGAAAAAGGTAAACGTTGGAAGTGGGAAAAATTACAAGTTAAACTATATGAAGTAGGCATTAAGTTACTAAATGTTAATCAAATTGAGTCATTAGGAAATAATTTAATAAATACTTTAAAAGATGTAGCATTAACATTTTATTCAGCATATTTAGTTATTCAGGGGGACATCACTATAGGGATGTTAATAGCAATACAATACATCTTAGGACAACTTAGAAATCCTCTTAATGAGGTTATAAATTTTATTAAATCATATCAGACTGCTTATATTAGCTTTATAAGGATGAATGAAGTTAATCAAATTCCTGAAGAGCAGGATATTGATGTTATTAATAATGTTGTTTTCCCTAGAAATAAATCATTAACACTGAAAAATATTTCATTCAGATATACTAATAGCTCTCCACTTGTTATAAATAATATATCATTAACTATTCCGGAGGGAAAAGTCACCGCAATAGTAGGAGAAAGTGGAAGTGGAAAATCTACCCTTCTAAAGATATTAATGAGGTTATATACCCAAACATCCGGTGAGTTTTATATTGGGGAAACGAACGTAAGTAATATCAGTTTAAAATTATGGAGAGATAAGATAGGTGTTGTTAATCAGGATGGTGATGTCTTTAAAGATAGTATTAAGAATAATATAATCTTAGGAGCCGAATTTGATAAAGATTTATTTCATAAAGCAGTAGTAAGTTCAAATATTTTGCGGGATATTGAAAGATTACCTAAAGGATTTAATACAGTTATGGGAGAAAATGGAAGAGGACTAAGTCAGGGACAAAAGCAAAGAGTTATGATTGCAAGGGCCTTATATAAAAATCCTGAGTATCTTTTTTTTGATGAAGCTACAAATGCTTTAGATTCAATTAATGAGGCCAGAGTGGTTAAAAACCTTAGTGATGAATATGAAGGCAAGACTGCAATTATAGTTGCTCACCGTTTATCAACCATTAGAAATGCAGATCAAATAATAGTGATGCAAAATGGTAATATAGTTGAAATTGGAAATCATGAAGAATTGATTAAAAAGCAAAAATATTATTATAGAATTTTTACTAACCAGATAAGTCTCAATAGTATCCTATGAAAAAAATGGAAATACATCACTCAGAAGAATTTAGGGATGTTATCAGTAAATTTCCTAAAATATTTAACTCCATATTAGCAATATCATTACTTGCCATTTTGATTATTTGTGCTTTATTAAGTTGGTTTATTCAATCTCCCGAAATGATTTTAGCAAATGTTAGAGTGACTGCGGAGAAACCTCCTATCTCTATTGTTGCTGAAAGTAATGGTAAAATTAAGCTTTTTGAATTTTCTCCACAAAAACAATTTCAAAAAGGTTCTGTAATAGGTGTTATTGAAAACTTGGCTGATGAAAGTAAAATATTAAGACTAAAGGATTCAATTACAAAATACCAGGCTACCATAGAAAAACTAAATATTAAATCTTTTGACTTTGCATTGTCTGATAATTTAGGAGAAGTTCAAGAATCCTATTTTCTGTTTATTGCTGCTTTGCATGAATTGAATAATAACAAAAATAATAATGAATATGATTTGCAGTCTCTTACACTAAAGAAACAGATTGAGCAGTACAATTTATTAATTAGACAAAGAAATAAATTAAAAAAAATCAAAAATAAGGAAATAGCGATCCTCGCAGAAAAGTATCGTACCGATTCCTCATTGGTCGCGAAAAAGATGGCTGTAATAAATGAACTTGAAAATTCAAGTTTAGGATTCCTTAGAGAAAAGGAGAATTTACAAAATATAGATATTGAAAATATTCGAAATCAACTAAATATAAGTGATGCTGAAGGAAATTTAAACTTATCTACTTTGCAACGTAAACTTAAACTATCTAATGTTGAATTAAAACTGCTGCAAGCTTTTCAGCAACTGATATTAAACATTAATAATTGGGAAAAAAAGTATTTAATTAAAGTCCCGGTTGATGGGCAAGTTGACTATATAAATTTTATATCATCAAATCAATTTGTTTCTCAAGGCTCCCTGCTATTTAACGTATTACCAAATAATAATAAAATAATTGGTCAAGTTTTAATGCCTAGTGAAGGAGCAGGTAAAGTTAAAGTTGGTCAAACTGTCTTCATTAAGTTAAGTGCTTTTCCGTACCAGGAATTCGGGCGATTAACTGGGAAAATAAAAAATATCTCCCTTATACCAAACGAGTCACAATATTTAGTAATTGTAGAAATGCCTAAAGGTCTTCAAAGCGATTCCGGGAAAAACTTATCGTTTGGTAAAAATATGGAAGGGCAGGCTGAAATTATTATTGAAAAGAGACGATTAATCTATAAAATTTTTGATAGAATTATTAAAGCTTTTGAGAAAAGTGCTCCAATAAAAGAAAAAAATACTGAAGAGATAGATGGAAAAAAAGATAAATAGTGATATTGCAACAATATTAAAAGAAATAATTAAGGAAAATCTTAATAATTATAAGCACATCACACTAGACTCACACTACCAAGATTCAAAGGGAAACTATCATTTGAAATTAACGGTTTTGTATGAAGAGAGTATTTCTTATGTAATTCAAGAGAGAAAAGAAATAAATGGTAATACTATTACTTTAAACTATTTACCCAAAGTTAGCATCCTAAAGGACCTAAAAACGAAGGAAGGATATTTTTTCAATATATTTCCTCATTCAATTGTAGTTAAGGATAATGATAGATTTCTTGTAAACTTTAAATCATCTTTGATTTTTTATATTGAAAAAAATAGAACTTTTATCCATAAAAAAAGTATAGATCATGTCAGATGGGTGGCATCAAATTATATTTCTGAAATTAAATTTCAAGATTCTCAATATTTAAGATATAAGCTTTATGAATGTTTAGTTAAACTTTATAATTTGTTTTCTCCAGTAGATTATATTGATGAAAGTATGTTGCCATTACTTTTTTCAAACCCTGAAAGCCATCCTTACATAGCAGATATAGTGGGTGATTTATTAACTGATACTGATTTTGAAGAAAAAATGATTCTGCATTTAAAGAGTTTTGGTGGTATATTACAAACAATTGATCCACATGCCTTATTTGTAGATAATGAAGTTGTTATTGTTTTTAAATATGAAGATTTGGAACTTGAATCATTTATTGAGAATGTTTTCTTTAGATTTTTCTCAATTACAAAAAAGGTAAATCATAAAATATCAAGCTTTTATTGGGAGAAGAACTCAGAAGGTTTTTTTTCATTGTATATAAAAGCAGATAAAGACGTAATAAAGCATGAAATTCTTCCGGAACTTAATATTAAGCTTAATTCGAATATACATATAAAACAAGTTAGTGATATTACAACAATTTATGATTTTTGTAATGAAGATTATTTTAAACCATTATCTAGTTTTTCACATTATGTTTTAGATATGAAAAACAATGAGGGAATTTTCTGGAGTGATAATCTCTCTATTTCATATTGTATAGAATTGTATATCTCTTGTTTTAAAAATTTAAATTTTAGTAAAGAAGATTTCTTGAAATTTAACAGTTACTTATCTCAAAAATGGCAATTATTGCTGCTTTCCGATGAGGAAATTATTTCAACAGAATATTCAAGTATTGTTACAATGTATCAGAAATTTGAAAAACTATTTGTAATTAATGAAGGCTCCCTATTAAATAATTTTTCAGCAAAAATAGATAAATGGCTAACAAATGATTCATTTTATGAGGAAATTAATATTCTGAGGGAAAATATGATTATTGCCATTGGTAAAGATGAATATAGTTTTGTCTTTAAAACAATAATAACCAATTTTTCAGAAAATTATGAATATGCTTTTCTTGAAGGATTCTTATTTAAATTTTTTGGTTTAATGGGATTAAAAAATGAGTCAAAAGTTTACATAACTTATATAATCAATAGATTAGGTAATGAAAGTTAATATAAAAAAATTAAAAGAATCTATTAAAGATTCTAATATCACTATAGAGAAGCATCATTCGGAAGATTTATATATTTTTGGCTATTACAAGCACCCTCTTTCAAAAACAAAAAGTTTATGGAATCAATACTCTATTATGTGTCGGGGTTTAATTTTAAATGGAGAAGGAGAAATAATAGAAAGGGCTTTCGATAAATTTTGGACCTTTAGAAACCATATAACAGAGAATGTAGTCCAATTAAGCGAAAACAGGATTGTTAATTTGCCAGAAAGCAAACCTAAAATATATGAGAAATTAGATGGTACAATGGGAATACTATACTGGGTTAACGGTATTCCATATATTGCAACTCAAAGATCTTTTTCTAGTTTAAAAGCTCGAAAAGGAAGTGAGATAATACAGGAAAAATATTATAGCGAAGCAAAAAAATTAGACCGACAATATTCATATATCTTTGAGGTATTATATCCAGAGGCTAGTTTAGTTGTGGACTATCAAGATAGAGAGGATTTGGTATTGATTGGAGTAATTGACAAAAATACAGGTAGAAGTATCGAAAATATTTCGGAATTTGGTTTTAAAACAAAAAAAGATTTGACAGATCAATTCGAGAATTTTTCTAGTCTAACTGAGATTGAAGATGCCAATATTTATGGTTTGGAAGGTGTTGTGCTAGAGTATGATAATTCTTTAAGAATAAAAATAAAATTTCCTTGGTATAAAGAAGTACATAAAGAACTTCAAAATATTATAAACGCAGATTATCAAATTATAGAAAGTGTTAAAAAGCTAAAGAAATATTATAATTACCCCAATCAAAATCTTACATCTAATCTTATAGTAGAATCGATAAAAAATGGTGAAGATAAATTGGAACGTATTATTGGGAATTTAAATATTGATCAAATTGACCATAGCGTAATCCAATGGTTAGAGAGGCATAAGAATTTATATTTAAAGGAAAATAAAATTATTGATGAATATTTTTACAATAGTTTAGAATTTAAAAATACACCAGATGATAGAATGTGGAATTGGAAAAAAAGATACCTGAATAAATATTATGATTAAAAGTGCAGGGATCTTAATTATTAAAAGTAATAAAATTTTACTTGTAAAACCTAAAAATATTAATTCAGATAATAATTGGTCCATTCCTAAAGGTATTATTGATGAAGAAAATGATAAAAACATTATTTTTACAGCTATACGAGAAACATTCGAGGAAACAGGTATTCTAATTCCGTATAACAAAATTGATCTTTCGCGCAGGTCGATAATAAGTTATGTTGATTCTAAGGGATTGCTTACAAAAGTTATATTTTACTTTATTGTAGAAATTTCAGAAAATGAGTATGCCCATTATAAAAGTGGGCATTTGATTGATTCAAATGAAATTGAGACCTTCGATTTTTTTTCATTTAGAGAAGCTCGCAATAAAATTTACTGGAAACAATATTCAGTCCTAAATTTTTTAAAACCATCTTCTTTTTGTCTAAATGAACTTGAATTGCTTTTAAGTTTAGGATATATTTATAAAGTAAAACATCCAATTTTTCCACTCTGGCTTTACAATATTACTAGAAAATGTAAACTTTATAAGAATTGGAATTATACTACATTATCTTGTAGGGGATTGATATTGGATGATTCAGGGAAAATAATAGCTAGACCATTTAAAAAATTTTTTGAAAAGAAAGATATATATCCAGAAATCTTAGATGTTTTACCAATTTCAAATCGGAAGCGAAATAAGTTAGACGGTGGATTGGGAATTATGTACAAGTACAAAAATTATTATCACTTATGTTCCAAGAATAATTTTAACCATTATATTGGTACTATAGCTACAGATTATTTTTATAACTCATTATTTCATTTAAATTTTGACTTTTGTGATAATCATAGCTATCTTTTTGAAATAATAAGTAACAAGGCTTCTTTCACAATTAATTATGAAATTACAAATTCTATTTTTCCAATAGGAGCTGTGAATAAACAAACATCAAATAATAATTTTAAGCTGTTAGATCTTGTTAAAACGGAAGATATAACAGGGTTGACATCTGAAGGATATGTGGAATTTTATGAAGATGGAACAATGATTAAATATAAAGAAGAAAACTTTGAAAAAGAATACAATAATTTTAAGGCTTCAAAAAATGAATGTTTCTTTGATAATAATGATAAAACAACAGATAATTTGTTGAGTCGAAAAAAGATATTAGATCATAAATCTAATAATGTCTTAACAAATTTGACAATATTTTTCAATACTGAAAGTAGGTATGTAGAAGAAATAAGATTTTGGATATAATTATTAGATAAAAAATGTTATTAGGGCGTTAGAAAAAAAGAGGTGTAGTTTCTTATAAGGGAAAAGATATAAGAAAAAAAATTGATCAATGTGCTTGTGAAAATAAATAAATCTAATCTTTAACTCTATATGAAAAATACCATACAACATATTTTATGTATACAATATGTACAAAAAAATAAATAAAAACTCCCTGCTAGGAACAGGGAGCAAACAAAAGGTTGATTATTTTATTTCAATTATGAAAACGTATACTCCTCCTTTTGGGTGGTAAATAGTTTTACCGTTTTTCTTGATAGACTTGGTGAAAATCTTTTTGTAAGTTTTACCGTCTTTTTCAAAAATTTCCATCATTATGAATTTTTGAAGTTTAACAAAATACGAACATTTCAGGTTGTGGCCTGGGCTGTTTTAATTTCATGCTTAGTATTAGAACCTGTGAAATATTCACATAACCTTCAGTAAGGTAAATATAGTTGTAAAGAGAGACGATTTTTTTGCAATTTATTTGTATACTTTAATATGCAAAAATGGTAGAAGATAAATGAATCAATTATGGATAGTCAGAATAAATAATTGATAGTTTTTCAAGGCTGATTTGCAAAACTTCTAAATGGATGCATGAAAAATGAGTTTTGTATATTTGAAGACAAATGTGAATTATATGACAACAGCAAAGTTAAAACAAGTTATCCACACTTCAGGCAAAAGAGCCATCGTTACATATAAAGGAAAAGATACAAGAAGAGAGTTTGATGAGAGTATTAGCCTTAAAAAAGTAAATCTAATCTCCAACTTTATAGGTGATAAAATAGAAGAAATAAAAACGATTTTAGCAAGCTAAAATTTGTTCATTCTTATTTGATAAATCTTAGCCCTCATATATTATTTATGAAAACCTGTAATTTTACTGGCAGATTAAATTGTTTGTTGTTTTGTCCTATCTACTTTGCTAAGTGAATTGTGACTAGTGGAGGAAGCAGAAATTCTATTTAATAATGAACTATAGATATTGTTAGCCTTAAAGTAACTATATAAAATTATAACATTCGTTTTTATTAAAAGGCACTTTATGGATATCCGTAATCATTTTTTAATTATTACTATTAAATTTGAAGTATGGAAGTTAAAACAATAAAATTAACAGAAGTAGAAATAATGGATATTTATCATGGATTAATAATAGCAATGAAACAACTTGACCTATATAAAAATGGAAAAGGGAGTGATAGTAGATTAGCTGATAGATTAGAATCTATTTCGAGAAAATTAGAAAAACAATCAAGAAAAACTGAATCAAAATCAACTTAATAATTATTTTGATAATAAAAATATAACATTAGAGGGAGTTCTTTTTTTACATTTTCCAGAAAAATTCATTTTTCTGGAAAATGTTTATTATTTATAAATATAATTCTAAGAAATCATATTCTAAAGTTGAGTTGAATCCTTGCTTAGTTCATTTTCTCAGAATTTACAAAATTGTCTATAAACTCTTTAAAATTCAAAACGGTTTCTCTTTCCATATTCCAATGCTGCTGATTTATAATGTATCTTATGTCAGTTCCTTCTATAGTTGCAGAAATTCCATTGGTTTCATCTTTTTTTGATGCTTCATTGTGCAAACTAGTAATTTCTCTTATTTTCTTTACTTTTAAATATAAAAGTTCTGAAATATTAGTTACAAATCTAGCATTTTGAAGAATTGTAGTTTCATCAATTACATCTGAAAAAAGTGGGACTACACATAATATATAATTTTTATTTTCAAACGATGTTTCTCCTTGTGTTTTTGTCATACGGACCTCTGTGGATCTGGAGGATTTAATTTCAATAACGAATTTTCTATTGTCTGGTAAATCCAATAATAATTTATGTGGAAAATCACATTCAATAATAAAATCACTACCAATCGGTTCACGATATATTTGATATTGTGGTATATTTTCAAATGCTTTTCTAAAAGCAGTTTCAACTGCAGTTCCAATTTCATTATTCGTTTTAGTAAGTTCTTCCTGCTTAATTTTATCCTCATATATTTTAATAAAAGCAGAATCACTAAGAAGTCTTTTAACTTTTTCAGGAGTAAGGGATTTGTTCATTAAAATAGAAACATAAGATTGATCCCAGCTTATTCTTTCTTCTTCATTATTTCCTGCTCGAATATTTCTTAAAAGATCTCCAACCCCAATATCGAGAAAATGTAGCAAACGTGAAACGTTTTGTTTTTCCAGAGAATTATATAGAATATTTTCATCTCCCTCTTGATATGAAAAATATGGAAGAAGAGACTCTACTGATGGCTTTTTTGCAGTGTTTGCCTGATCCTTAACCCAGTCTCTGTTTTTAATATCTCTTAGCCAATGACTTGGGTATACACCCACTCGTTGACATTCACCATCACTCTGTATATTTACTTCTGTTCTTGTGAATCCATATATATCTTCTTCTAAAAGAGTTTCTACTATAAATTTTAATAATAATTGCGTTCTTATTCTTGAACCTCTTGCTTTATCAATTACATTTTTATCTTTCGGAAAACTAAAATAAGCAACTTTACTCATTAGTATAGGTTCTACCAATGACCATTCACTATTTTCATGTTTTGAAATAGTTTCTTTATCTACTCGCCTTGTAACCATTGTTTTAATGTCTGAAGATTTAATTTCGTCTTTTACCCAATATAATGGTGAACCCAATACAAAATTTTTATTTTGCGCTTTTTCTATAATATTATCTGAAAATATTATAGAGTTATCGTCATGCAGAATATAATCAGCAGGAAATAAATCATTGTAGTCTCGGAAATTAGTTTTCCATTTAGATTCTGGTAAAAGAAAAGGCTCATTTGTATTTTGAAATCTTTCCCACTTATCACTTTTCATTTTTACAGGATATCCTATTAATTCGTTCCATCTTTCATTTTCCATTAGCCAACCTAATAAGCTAATTGTTGCTTTTTGAAACTCAAAGTTAGCCTTGTCAATTTGTGTTTTTTTTATATGAGTTATCAATGACGATACTAAAGTATCTTTATCAAAATCGGAAAGCTTATGATCTTGTGAATTTATGGTTATATCTTTGTGAAGTAAAACCGGACGGACAGGTATGAATACATTTTCTCCGATATCTTTAAGCTTTTCGTCAATCTCTTGGGTTGATCCTAAAATTTCTTGCTTTAAATTTGCTGATTTCTTTAAAATGTTATTTTGATTGGGTAGAATTGCAAATTCATTCCAATATTTTTCAAGTTTAAAATGTTCTAATGTTAATATGAGAGATTTTATAAATTCTAATTTATCCAAATCAATAACAATAAGTTCTGAAAGTTTATTTTCAGGAATATCATTTATATAATTACAAAGCTTTTGTATCGTGAAAGCTATTGGAGATAATGTAGAAACGAAAGATTGTCTATTATAAAGTATATCTTGCCAATACCGGGCTAATTGCTGTTCAGGTATTTTGTGTGAAAATAAATAATCACATAATTCCCAAATTCTTTTTGCATCTTCCTTATCTTCTGTTTCAGGAAAGGGAATAAATGCTTCTGTAAATTTTAATTCTTCACAATTTTTTTTTGAAACTTTTATTAAAGGTAGATCATCAAGGCTATTAAAAATATTTAATATTTGTGCTTTATACCAATCACTGTCAATCCACTCTATAGGTCTAAAAGCTCCAAAATTTACTAAAAGGTGGGGATTTTCTATTCTACTATCAATAATTTCATAACAGAATTTTATGTATTCTTTAAAAGCCTTTTCTAAAAGCTCTTTGTTTTTTATAGTTTGTGATGTTTGGCTATCTGCATTTAACCATAACTTTTCTCTTTCTGAAGAAGGCTCAAAGTATTCACTATTGATTAAAAAAGGTAATGAAAATGCATTGTCGGTACCTATTAGTGGAAATGTAAGAAATAATCTAGGAACATTTAATGGCAGCTCTTTTATTTTGTTTTGTTCATCCAATGGTATCGCTAAAACGATTTCATTCTCACTATCAGTATGAAGCCACATTTTGTAAGCAATAGGGAGCTGATTTCGGGATGATTCAAAAAGAATTGTTTTAAATTTATCATTATCATCAGCTTTTTTTAAATAAGAATTTATAACGCCTTTATCATTAATTGAAACTTTATTTATTTTATCTGAAAAAATGAGGACATACGGCATTAAATTAGGAAGATTTTCTAATATCGCTTCAATTGTTGTTGGTATTCCAGGAGCTAGATCTATGTATTTAAATATAGTGTGATTGAGTTTTGGATCAATACTGACTGAATTTATAAAATTTTTCCATGAGGCGCTGAGTGATCTTGCCATTTCGGCATCATTATTTCCTTCTCGCGTTAGTTCAAAATCAAAGGATCCACCGTCTTTAATACATCCTTTAATTTGCACCCTTTTTGACAATAGGTGTGTTGTCATAAAACCTGTACCAAACTTTCCTCTTTTACCTGAAAATGGAGGTTTTGATGATCCATGGAAAATCAGATGTGTAATTTCATCTTCAGTAAAAGGTTGGCCATTATGTTCAAAAGAAAGAACATTATCTTCAAAAGTAATAATAATTTCAGAAGCGTTAGCATCTTGAGCATTTTGCATTAATTCCCAAATCCATCTTAATCGATGTTTAGGGTCATTCTCCAAACTTTTAATATGTTCATAAATTGTATGCGCATTATTACTTACGATCACTTTGTCTTTTATTAAATTAAGATGTGATGTAGTATTATTGATTTCATTATTAAGCATATATAACTATTAGTTTTACGTGAAATTATATATAAATATTCGATATGGCAATTTTAAATTAATGTTTATATGGTTTTTAAATTTGACAATTAGGGAAAACCGTAATTTATTATGTTATTGTATTATTAACTTTATTATTTAGTATTGATAGCTAGATGATGTTTGTCAATTGCATTGTATTGATATATAGCGTGTTGTGGTGTTTTTTTTATTCGTATTTTATTTAAAAAATTAAACGACAAAATAATACGTCATCTTTTGGCGCATTAGAAATTTATATTTGTAAATATGTATGTTTTTATATTGTAAGGGTACATCATATAATGAGTTGAACTTCATTTAATTGATGTTTTCAGTTGAAAAAATTGGTTTTTATTATAAATGGATGAAGTCATCCATTTAAAAATTTATTAACTTGCAGTGCTAAACTAATACAATAAAAATGTTAAAATTTTCAGGGCATGACACATTTCATTGCAGACAACAATGGTTGTTTAAAGGAGTTCAAATCATTGATAATGAAGGTATTGCTGTTTTTCATAAGCCCGAAATTGCTATATCTAGATTGGGCGTAGGAAGAAATATGGTTCAGTCTATTCAACATTGGCTTAAAGCATTTGGATTGATTAATGAGAACCATGAGATTTCAGAATTTTCGGAAAAAATATTTTTGGCTGAAAATAAATATGATCCATTCTTAGTAGATGAAGGCACTTTATGGCTTCTACAATATAAGATATGTCACACTAACTATGCGAGTATTTTTAATTTGATATTTTCAGAGTTCTTTAATGATAAGATAAGTTTAGAATTTTCAGAAACTCAAGTAAAACAGTTTATTGCAAAAAAAATTCGTGATAGAAATATAAGAGAGGTCAGCGATAATACTTTAAGTTCAGACTTTAAAGTTTTTGTGAAATCCTATGCAAATCCTATAAAATCTCTTAAAACAATAGAAGATGACTTTAACTCTCCATTTTTAGAACTTAACTTGATTTCTCAGTTGTCACACAAAAATGCTTTAGGAGAAACTGTTTACAGAATTAATCGAGAGAGTCAAAAACGTATTCCTACCTCTATTTTTGCTTATTGCATATTAGACTATCTTGGGGGGAGAATTGTTGTAAGCTATGATGAAATTAGAGATACAATTGGGTCTTATTTTTGCCTTTCTAACGATGGTCTTGATGAATTAGTAGATTCTCTTTGTTTAGATTATAAAGAGTTTATTTATAAAAACGATGCAGGAATAAGGCAGCTACAAATAAAAAATATCACAGAAGATTATCAGAATAATTTATTAGAATTACATTATGGGCTATAATAACATATCTACCAATATTCTAAGAGATGAACAGAAGGAGCTTAACTATGTTGTTACGCCAAATGTAACTCAAGTTTATGAAAGAATTGTAGGAAGCATCGGTAAGAGCAATAAATCATTTACCTTAATTGGTAATTATGGTACAGGTAAATCTACTTTTTTATGGGCATTAGAAAAAAATCTGCTCAATAAAAAAGTATTTTTTAGCACGAATGCTGGTTCAAAATTACGCTCATATGACTTTATAAAGCTAATTGGTGATAATACATCTTTTATTGATTCCTTGCTTAAAAATCTTAAAATAAAAGAAGGAGGTTCGGAACAAATTATCAGTGAACTTGAAAGAAGACGTGAGATTGCCGAAAAAAGAAATAGTGGTCTTGTTATTATTATTGATGAGTTTGGTAAATTTTTAGAATTTGCAAGTAAAAATAAAAGTGCAAGTGATCTATATTTATTACAGTTGATTTCTGAATGGGCCAATGATGATAAAAAAAATGTGCTTTTTATATTGTCATTACACCAAAGTTTTATTTCTTATTCTTCATCTCTTGATTCAATGGAAAGACAAGAATGGGAAAAAATAAAAGGTAGATTTGTAGAATTACTTTTTAATGAGCCTGTAGAGCAATTATTATTTTTCGCCTCAAAAAAACTGGAAGAATTTGAGTTGCCAAAGAAATATCAAAATAGCTTTAATCTTTTAAATAAATTGATTAAAACTAGTAATCTTTTGAGATTTAGTGATTTTGACACTTCAGGTCTTGCTAAATCTTTATATCCTCTCGATTGCTTGTCTTCAAGTATACTTGTTAATTCTCTACAGCGGTATGGTCAAAATGAGAGATCATTATTTACATTTCTTAATGACACTACAAAGTTTTCTATTAATTCTTTTGATGGGAAATTTTATGCGATATCAAATGTTTTTGATTACTTAATAAATGTATTAGGTAGTGAAATTTATAGTTTTAATAATAGCCACAGAGCCCAATGGCAAACAAGTTTCAGAGCGCTTGACAGAGCTGAATTGATTGAAGATGTAGATTATAATCTTATATCTGTCGTAATAAAAACTATATGCTTGGTAAATATTTTTACTAAAACAGGGAGTCTCTTTGATAGTAAATTTATTTCACATTATATTCAATATACAACCGATTTTGAAGCTAATGATGTTGAAAAAGCGATTCTAAAGTTGGAGAAGGCTGGAATAGTCCGCTTTTACAGACACAGTAATAAGATAAATTTTTTAGAAGGCACCGATTTAGATATTGAACATGAATTAGCGGCAGTTTCTAAAGAAATCAATCATGATTTTTCTGTGATGCATGCAATTTCTGACCTCATTGATTTTCCGGTTATATTAGTGAAGAAAAATTCTTTTGAAAAAGGAACGCCAAGGTTTTTTGAGTTTAAAATTTTAGCTGACCTTAGCCAAATCAGCACTGCAGAAGGAGCGCTGGATGGTTATATTAATTTAGTCCTTGATGGATCAATTAAAGAAAGAGATATCCGTAAAGCCTCGATTAATTCAGGAAGCAATCTTTTTGTAATATATAAAAACTCAAAAGAAATACATAATGAAATATTTACTATAAATAAACTTACATTTTTAATTAATAAGTATAAGGAAGATATTAATGCTGTTAAATTATTAAACACTGAATTAGAGTTTCATAAAGAACGATTAGAAAAATTTGTTTTAGATAATTTATTTATTTCCAATGACCAAAATATTTGGTATTACAATGGAGAGCTTGAGACTATTCAGTCAAAAAAATCTTTAAATGAAACACTCTCAAAAATTTGTGATCATGAATTTAGCCTAGCTCCCAATTTTAAAAATGAGTTGGTTAATAAAGAATTTCTAAGCCCTCAAATATTGACAGCTAGAAAAGCACTTCTTCGTTACGCTTTATCCAATGAAGCTTTGGAAAATTTAGGGTTTGATGATAGTAAATTCCCCCCAGAAAAATCCATCTATATAACTCTATTACGAGATACAGGAATTCATACAAAACAACTGTCACATTTTTGTTATTCATCTCCAACGGATCAATCATTTCAACCTTTATGGAATGCATGTACAGCATTTTTAAGTTCAGCGTATTCATCTAAAAGGAATCTAGGCGAATTATATGAGATTTTGAGTTGTGCTCCTTTTAAACTTAAGAAAGGATTTGTTGATTTTTGGATTCCTTTATTTTTAATTATTAATAAAGAAGATTTTGCATTATTTCATGAAATAAATGGATTTATACCTTACATAACAGAAGATGTTTTGGATTTAATACATAAATCCCCATCAAACTATTCAATAAAGAGTTATGATGTTTCAGGTTTAAAGTTAAATCTTCTGGAAAGTTATAAAGAGCTTGTTCAAGTCGGGGATGATGTATTTGGAACCAAGAGTACATTTTTATCTATATTTGGTAGCTTTCTACGCTTTTACAGAGGTTTAAATGGATATGTGTTAAATACCAAAACAATTTCTCCGAAAGCATACAGTCTGAGGGAGGCTATCAAAAATGCGAAAGATCCGGAAGATGCTTTATTTAATCAATTCCCAAATGCTCTAGGCTTTCATTCTATTTCGATAAATGATGATGAGGAAATTTTAAAAACATTTACTTTTCATATCCAGGACTGCATTAGAGAGCTTCGCACTGCATACGATTCATTACTTAATAGAATAGAAGAAAAAATAGTTAACTCTTTTTATTGTAATTCAACAGAATTTATCGAGTATAAAAAAGAGATAAATGACCGATTAAATAATATTAATATTTACTTATTAGGCAATGAGCAAGCTATTGTATTCAAAAGATTAACTTCTTCTTTAGATGACAGGGCATCATGGATTAAGTCCGTAGCTGATGCCGTTTTAGGGAAGTCTATTGATGTAATGATTGATGAAGAGGAAACCTTATTGATTTCAAATCTTGAAGAATTTATATTAGGTTTAATTAAAGCGTCCGAATTGCATGAATTTGGGCCTGATGAAAATAAAAGAATGATCTCCATTCAAGTAATTGGTACATCAGGAGCTATAATGGATGATAAAATTATCATTTCGAATGATCAATCTCCTGAGTTCGAAAATATAAAAGCACAATTTACGGATAGTTTATTTAAACTAGATATTCATAAACGTAAGCAACTACTTATGGAGTTGCTATCGAACGAATTTAAGAAAGATTTAGTATTATGAGTGAAATAAAACATGTTTTAGGAATTTCGGGGGGTAAGGATAGTGCTGCTTTGGCGATATATATGAGTAGAAAACATCCAGATATTAATGTAGAGTATTATACCTGTGATACGGGAAAGGAGCTTAAAGAGACTTATGATCTTATTAATAAACTTAATTCCGTATTAGGAAAAGATATAAAGCTTTACAAATCAATTGATGAACTTAATTCTCCAGAAAAGAATCCATTTGATCATTTTATGGCAGTCAATGGAGGTTATTTACCTTCAGCAACAGCTCGTTGGTGTACTACTAAAATGAAACTTCAGCCTTTTGAAGACGAAATTGGTGATGAACCCACAATATCTTATGTTGGTATTCGCGGAGATGAGAATAGGGAGGGATATATTTCTAAAAAAGAAAATATCCAATCAATTTTTCCTTTTAGAAAAAATATATGGAGTGAAGATGTAATTAAGAAATTCCTTTCAAATTCTAATATCAATTTTATAATTGAACATTATGAGTTATTAGCTCCAGATCACCATCTTGAAACCATTTTAAATTATGTTAAGACCCCAATATCTCCGAGGTTTACTCAACGGCAGAAATTAAATGCTCTTTTGGATTCTGATGTTAAGTTATTTAACAAGGTCGTTTTTGCTTTTTTAAAGACGACAGATTATCCTGTAGGTAAGCTTGATCACTTTTCATTAATAGAGAATGATGAAATTTTAGGGATTGATGATATTTTTCAAATTTTAGATGATTCAGGAGTCGGCATTCCAGCATATTATTTGCCTATTGAGTATACGGTAGAAATTGATGGCGAAATAAAAAAAGGCATTTATTCAAGAAGTAGATCAGGATGTTTTTTCTGTTTTTTCCAGCAGAAAATCGAATGGGTGTGGCTTCTTGAGCAACACCCGGATCTATACGACGAGGCTATTAAATATGAAAAAGATGGTTTCACTTGGACTATTGAACCCCTAATGGAGTTGAAAAAACCTGAACGTGTAAATAGTATTAAAAAAGAACATTATTTACGCACAAATAGAGCCAAACCTCAAACAGCTACAAGTTGGCAAGACGAAATCCTTGAAGCAGAAGGGGAAGGTTGTGCGTCATGCTTTATTTAATATCTTTTAAAACATCGTCAATATTATTGCCTTGAAAATTTATTGCAGAGGCATATTTAGTTTTAAGATTTTGTAATTCATATTGCTTTAATAAACTTTCGTCATATTTATATTTGAGAATTGATTTAATTAAAGTTTTATTACCCATAATCATGGTTTTCTCAAAATCATTCCAAAGCACTTGCTTCCAGGGCTTTTGGTTAAGAGTTAAGTCAATTCCATTATAAAAGTTAAATATGTCACTGAAATTTTGATTTGTTAAAGGAACCAACCCTAAAACACATTGGACAAATGGAAGCAATCCGATAGGTCTAAATAAAAGATTTCCTCCATCAATATTATTTCTGTAAGGCTCTGATGGATTTGCTCCAGTGTCTTGAGTAAAGGCATTAATATAATCAAAGCTATCTATAAAATCATTCCAAAATGAAGTTACAAATTGTTCATAAGAGGTAAGATCTTCTTCTTCAGGTCTAAATTTTAAATATTCAGCAAAGTTCTTATTATCTCTTTCTGGATTGGGGTTCACTTTTTTCTGCTGCTTTCTATGATATTTTAGTAATTCCATATTACATTCATATAATGTAATGATTGATGTGAACGAATTTTTATCCTCAGGAGGGATTGCTTTATTTTTACTCTTAGTTACTTTTCTAGCTGTAAATAGCTTATGATTTTCTAATAAGTTTCTTGTTACTATAGCAATAGAGTCATCTTCATCTAAAGCTATAATATCATCCATTGTGACTGGTTTTGCATATCTATTAAGAGTTGAAAATAATCTTCTGGTTCTTTTTAAACCATTATCATCATTCTTATGACCAATGAAAATTGCAGAAATTTTCATTGTCCCTAATTCAGGATTTTCTGCCAATGCAGCCTTAATACCCTCAACACGATGTTGTCCATCTACTGGAAAGATTTTGTGATGACTAGGAAAGTCTAAAAGCCCTAACTGGTAGGTTTCTAACTCTTCATATTTTACCTCTATTTCAACCCAATCAGGATAATCATCATATACAGCTAAAACCAATGAATTGAAAAATAGTTCAGGTTGATGTAAAATATATTTTTTTATACTAATAAAATTATTAGTTATGCTTCTTTGAATAAGTTCTTTCAAACTTTCTGATTTATGTAGTTCATTATCTATTTTAGATACATAATCATTCACTTGTTGAAATGTTAAGGTTGAAACATAATAGTCCCAATCTCCAATGCGCCCTTTAATTGCAGGTATTTTCATTTTATTAAAATGCTTTAACAGCTTGTCTAGTTTCTAAATCTGGTATTTCATCATTCATTGGTAATAACAATGAATTAATTAATTTTTTTTCTAAATCTACAATTGCTAAGTTATCATCTAGCTCATAATATGCCAAATATAAATCCTGTTTCCAATAATTAAACATTCTGGTAATTTTTGGTCTTTCATTATTTCGACAAAATTTATTAAAATATTCTCTCACTCTTTTGCGCAAATTCTGCCCTTCTGTAATTTGTGCTCTTCCTATATAAAAAGGAATTTCCGTTATCCCGCTTATTGTTTGGCAACTAACATAAAAAAGATATAACCCTCCTTTGTCATTAGGAACAGAATCAATATCAGGGTGGAATCCATCTAAAGTATCATTTAAAAATTTAATTTTGTTCCAATTGCTAAAATTTAGATCTAATTCTGTAATATCCCATTTTTGCCATAGTAAAGGTGAAACCTTAAAAGTAACCTCTCTTAATTTAAGATGTTCTCCCAAATCAAATGCTGACTGTAACATATTTGTTATAGAAATTTTTATTTAATAAAAAACTTGATGTATTTACTAGTTTGTCTTATGTAAAATCATATCTAAATAAGACGTTGGATTTAGAAGATACCCAGGATTATCCTCAAGTTTTTCTTTTATTAAGATTAACCCCCCGTTAGTAAATGATTCCATAGTTTTAATAAGTTGTTTAACAATTTCATCCTCAGTAATTTCACCTTTGTCTAAAGCAATTAGATCTATATCGGTTTTTGCAATTAAAGCTACAAAAATATACTCTTGTAGTTTAGTAAAATCTTTTCTGGTAAGAATGTTAGTTTTGCTTCCCCAATGTTGTATTGCGTGACTAAAATCAACCTTTTTAGAATCTAAATTAATTGGTACATATTCTTGATTATAAAGGCCTAGAAAAAAAGCATACATGTACAATTCATAATTATTGCTAAAAGTTTTTCCTAAATTATCTTTTTTCTCTCCTTCAGCACCATATTTTTTAGAAAGTGGATCAAATAGTAAACTTCTAAATGATTCGTCATACTTTGGAATTCTCGTTTTCCATTTGTCAAATAAGCTTTCCATATTTATAATTCAATTTTTTCAGTGTTAATAGTTTTTAAATTTCTCTCATCAAATGGACGTTCTAATTTAAGCCAAAATGCTTTTTTCCTTTTTACATTATCAAACTCTTCTTTAATATATAAATTTCTATTTTCATCTTTGCCTATGTAATCTTTTATCAATATAATAGTCTGGCTTTCTCGTTCATAAATTAGATTCAAAAACTCAGTCATCTTATTTTCTCCAAAAGATGACGTTGGAGCATCAAATACTAAAGGATAGCTCTCATTTCTAGTTTCATACGTGAGTTCCGAAATAGCAAGTAATATCGATATATGCATTGAGGTAAGTAAAGATTGATTAGGAGAATAAAAAATATTTCCGTCTTCTTCCTGAAGTTCAACTTTAACCTTAGTGCCTTTCGAGGTTCTATTTAATTTAAAGTCGATAATGCCTGTAAAGGAATCAACATTTATTTTAGAAAATATAGAATTAGACTTTTCTTGTAAAAGATTTATAAATTGATCAAACTTATTTCTTTTTGTTTCTTTTAATATAGTATCAATGTTTCTAAGGATATTACGAGTATTAATAAGAAATTTATTAGCATTAGTCAAATCAATCTCATCTTTTCGCTTCTCAAGTAGTTCAAGCTTGTTATTGATTTTTTCTAAATCTGCTAGATAGTCAGTAGTGTTTTGGTTTTCTGAAATAAGATCTTCCTGCCAAGTATTATAATTCTTAAGCACAACATCAAGTTCTTCAGAACCTATTACTGAAGAACCTATAATTTTACTTCTTTCACTAATTTCCTGTGCCAATTTCTCTTTAAGGTCTCCAATTTCATCTTTTCGTGATTGATTAAACTCAAATAAATCTTCAATTTCCTTTGGGATATTTCTGATATTTAAAAGATTGTCTTCATGGCTATTGCTTGTATTTACTAGTTTATTAATATAATTGAATTTAAAAAGAGATTCAGGTTCGCTATTAGTTACTTTTTCTTGACTTTCCAAATATTCATGAAGTCTGTCAGTCATAAATTTCAATGCATCAGATCCCTTTTCTGCAGGGCGATTACATACCTTACAAAATTTATCTCTAATCATTTCCTCCATAATAGCTTTAGAAGGAGTGCCAATCGGAAGTGGAACAAGATTTTTCATTAGGTTTATATTGGCTCTTCTTTCACCTTCTTTGATTCCTTGTTCAAGAATAAATTCTGATTGAAGTTTTCGCTTTTCTTTACTAAAATTATTTATCTTCTCAGAAAATTCTCGATGAATACTTTCAAAATGTACCAAAATCCATTTTTCATCTAATAATGAGGTCGTATAATTTTCAGATATTCTAGATTCAGCGGTTGAAATTTCCTCAGTTAATTTTCTTATCCTCCTATTAACAATATCAAGCGCTTTGGCATTGCTAACATATCTTTCTGCGTCTTTAATATTGTTTTTTGTCTTATCAATAGTATTGTTAGCTTCTTCTAAAAGAGTGAGAGTTCTCGTTTTCTTTCTAATTTCTTCACTAATATCTTTCTCTATCTTAGAATACTCCTCTTGGTTTTTAGTATTGTTCTTAGTTGCTTGATCTACAGCTTTATTTGCTGTTACCTTAAGATATTCGCCTCTGGATTCATATTTTTCGTAGTGCCTCGCATCCGAAAATAAATTTACTAAACCAGTTAATGAATCTTCATTTACGAAAATATTTAATTCATCCTCTCCTTTAAACATTATATATTTTAAAATTTGGCTTGGAAGAATATTTTCAAGCAACGTATATCCGTCAACCTTGAATCGTTCGCCATTCGTTGACTCTTCAATTCCAGTAATAGAAAAATTACTGATTTGACAATTGTTATTTTCGTCTTTACTGACAGTAAATTTCTTTGACAATATTTTTTGCTGTCCAAATTGATCCACAGTAATTTCGACTCTAACATTAAATGTACTGCCAGATTCTAATTCATGAAAAGCTTTTTTTGAAACTAATAAATCAAGATTACTATCATCATCTAGTCTTTGAGTTACAGTAAGCCACTGCAGTGCTTCAAAAAACTTAGTTTTACCCTCGCCATTTTCACCTAATATTATATTTAGACCATTTGATAGGTTAAATTTTTTAATACCGTAATAGCACAAATAATTTTCAATAAGTACTTCCTTAATAATCATCTGTTGTCATATTTAGAAATTGAGTAATTTGCAGATAAGTTGCTTTGTCGGTGTTAGGATTAACTCCCTCAGTGTTTTCAACAATTAAAGCTAGTGTTTTAATAATTGGATATTCTGAATTTAAACCTTCACGTACGGTTTTAGGTAAATCTTCATAATCTAAATCATAATCATTTTTGATTATATCGTGCTTTAGAAAACTTGTAAATATTTCATCTTTTCTTGCCATGGTTAATAGTTTTTAATATCTGATAAAGTAATATTATAATAATTGAGAACTGTTCTCAATTCATTATAGGTATCAATTTTGTTAATTGAAAGTGAGGAAAAATCAACAACTCTTTCTAATTCTTTTTTGACCATATTTTTTTCCATTTCAAAAGTGGATTCATCATTGAATTCCGGAAAAACAACCAAATCATGAATGACCGAATATATTTTATCTTTGTGGTTCCTTAAAACTCGTCCACGACGTTGAATAAATTGTCTTGGGTTACCTGTACTTGAACAAAATATTGCCAATTCAGTTCTTGGAACGTCAACACCTTCGTCTAAACATTTTATTGATGTCAATACATGAATGCTTCCATCTTGGAACTCTTTAATAACAGTATTACGATCTACAGTGGAAGATGTAAATTGTTTTACCATTATTGAACTATCTGTTGAGCTAACTGCTCGGGTATACTCATTAATTAATCTAATATCTTCTGAGTCTTCAACTAGATCATCAGTATCTTCATAGTTTGGTTCGACTCCTTCAGGGACGTAAACCAAGCTATATTTTAAATTTCCTCTATTTTGGAATTCAGATTCCAAAATACTTTTAAAAACATTTAGTTTATTATGGGCTTTATGAATTATTCTTTTTCTTTCTAACAGAAGCATTTCCACTTCCTTGCATTCTTTATATCTTTTAGTTACAGAATCAAAATATTTAATTAGTTGTTTGGATTTCTTTATATATTCAGATAATTCGGTATTAGTTAGTTTTATTACATGAGGATAGTATTTGTATTTACATAGCCAGCCCATTTGCATAGCTTGCTCCATTGTAAAGCTATACACAAAAGGAGGAGTATCACTAAAAAAAGACTCAATATTTTGATTTCCAAAACTATCGTATTGTCTCGTAGGCGTAGCAGATAAACCTATTCTTTGGTTCAGATGGATATTAGGTAGAATTTTTGAAATGTTTTTTGAACCTAAATTGTGTGCTTCATCTGCTATGAATAAGGTTTTAGAAGGTAAATTTTTAAAATGAGATTGAAATCCTTTTTTATGAAAGGCCGCATATGTTACTATTACAACAAATGAAGTATCGATAAATTTACTTGCGCTATTGACAAATGAAATGTTTTGCGGCCATTTTTCTTTGGCGGTAATTGTAATTATATTATTAAAATTGAATTTGCGACATTCATTTCTCCATTGTTCTAGCAAGGCTGTAGTAGGTACAATAATAATTGCCTTATAAGAACCTTCTATTATATATTCATTCAATAAACAATTAAGAGAAGTTAGTGTTTTTCCAGTTCCTGTGGCCATATTGAATATTCCTTTTCGATTATTGCATATCCAATTATTATAAGCTTCTATTTGATAAACTCGAGGTCCTTCAGTATATGGAAAACGAGGTAATTTTTCCTCTTTTTCAATTTTTTTTATCTTTTCAATCGCAGTAGCAATTGATTCTTGAATTTTTGGATTTTGAAATGTAATTCTTTTTTTCTCAATAAGTTCCTTTTCTTTAACAAGGAGTTCTAAAATATTTTTATGACCAAACTCTTCTTTGATATTATATACAATATCTTTAGTATCAAGATATTCAACGAAAGCAGCTTTTTCTTCAAAAATTTCATTAAAATACTTATCTTGTTTCTTAATGAATTTTTTTGAACGGTCATCATCCCAAGATAAAAAACATTCAAGTTCTTCAAGGTTTTCAAGTAATCCGTAAGCTGTAAAATTACATGATGACTTAAATCCTACACTGTGAGTTTTATCACGGAAAATCCCTGATTTATAATGAGCAATTCCTATTTTTTCTTTTGGTTTTATAATCTTAATCTCAATCCTGTTATTAGCAATTAACCATGAAAAACATTCAAAAAAATGAATTCCATATTCATCAAGAGAAACTTTTAGATCTCTTATATTACTAAAATCTTGTATAGTAAAAAAATCTTTTCTTTGCCCTCTTTCAATCGCATCCTTGTCCTGTGGAGAGAGAATGTTATTTATAATAATTCTCATCTTTCCCCCGGAATAAATAAAGTTTGCAAAGCCTAAAGAGAGTACGCTTATCGCAGATGAACTAAAATAACCTAGTAATAAGTCAAAACTACTGCTGTTGCATAATGCATCGAGGTAAAATTGTAAAGGTTCATCTTCACTACCAGTTTTATAGTCTCTATCTTCAGCCCAAGTAATATCTTTCATCATAAGATAAAATTATTTGATGTATTTTTTTATATATGTAATAAATTCATCAACCTCGGATTCTTTAATCTGATGATCAATAGATATTCTTATTGTTTGATTACATTCTTGATCCGTAAGGCCCATCGCTTTTAATACATGGGAGCTTTCAATAATTTGAGAAGTACAGGCAGAACCATTACTCAATGCATAATGAGTTGCATTGGGAATAAAAGTTTCAGCATTAATTCCTGGTATAATGAAGTCTATAATATTAAAGATCCTATGAATAGGACTCCCTATAACCTTAGTTCCATTAATATCTAAGATTTTGTTTGTAATATATTCATGTATTTTTTTTGTCAATTGGTAATTGATCTCTTGCTCTTGGATAGCTATTTCGCAAGCTTTTCCCAATCCTACAATTAGTGGAGTATTATATGTTCCGGGCCTCATTCCTTTCTCTTGGCTACCTCCATGAAGCAAAGGAGTAATTTCAATTGCCTTTGATTTGTATAATATTCCAATGCCCTTTGGGGCATTTAGTTTGTGACCACTAAAACAAAGCATATCAATTTTATCTCTAATGACATCGATACTTATTTTACCCACTGCTTGGGTAGCATCGCAGAAAAAAGTAATTTTATTTTTTTTTGCGATTGTTCCGATTTTCTCTATCGGCTGTATGATACCTGTTTCGTTATTAACATGCATAATGCATATTAAAATTGTGTCAGGGCGAATAGATTTTTCCAATTCAGAGAGTGATATTAATCCATCTGTATCTACATCTAAATAGGTTATTTCTACCCCTTTTGTTTCTAGGTACTCACAAGTTGCAAGGACAGCTTTATGTTCTGTCTTGGTTGTGACGATATGATTTCCCTTGTCATAATTAGCCTCTATATACCCCTTTAACGCAAGGTTTATCGATTCTGTAGCACCAGAAGTAAAAATGATTTCATTCTCATTCGAATTAATTAATTCAGCAACTTGCTTTCGTGATTTTGCAATAGCAGAGCTTGATTTTTGACCAAATTCGTGACTACTCGATGCATTGCCATAAAACTCTGTAAAATATGGAATCATTGAATCAAAAACTCTCGAATCAATCTTAGTCGTGCTTGCTGTATCAAAATAAATTATTGACATTTGTTTTTTTATACAATATTACAAAAGCTTGGAAAAAAAGAATATCATTAGACCAATTTTAACGCACATCATAACTGGCTAAAAGTAGGATAGATATTTAATATAAAAATACGGAAAACCGTAATTAATAACATTCTTATTAAACTCAATAGATTTTGACAATCATTGTAGAATTTTAAATAGTAGATAATTTAAGAATGTGAGTGTTATATATATCTAATTTTTTAAGTATAAAATTATGGCTTCTCATATTATTTTGATTTGAAATGTCCTAAATTATATTTTTCTATCAGAAAAATATAAAAAAATCCCTAAGTCACTTTTATATATCCTAACTGTACTTTTAAATACATGACTTTAGAAATTCATACTTTCCATTAAAATTAAAGTAATATTTTAATTTCATTTATTTGTTTCTGGATATAGTTTTTATAAAGATAGTAAAAATGTTATATATCAAAGTATCGAGAGTTGAAATAACAATTTTATGAAGAATAAAATCAAAAAGAAAACAGTGAAAGTTATGTAAGAATTACCAACATTAATTGTGTATTAAAGTCAATTTTAATGGATTAAGTTAGCTAGTAGAAGTAAAAAAATATTAAAACCAAATTTAATTTTTGTAATTGCTGATTATGGGTAGGGTGTCAGAGGATTAGTTCAATTGTTAATGTCATGATGCTTCCAGAAGATTTATATTTTATTAATTATTAGCTCTAATTTAAACTACAAATTAATAACTTATTCATTTGGCTCATTATAGGTGCTGGATAATACTGTTCTCTTGAAATTTTGCTTTTTTACTCTTCTTTTGATTTTTATTTTTTTTATTTGAAGTACAAGAAATTGCTTTAATATAAAATCTAAATCTTCCTCCTTGATTGTCAAAATAACCTTCATTACTTTTAGATAATTTACTGGTATTAATTATTTAATACTTTTTGTTTTTCAACTTCGAATTCCTCTTCATTAATAGCGCCTGAATTACGTAAATTATTTAATTTATGGAGTTTATCATATTTGTCTAAAACTACTGTATTTTCAGGTTTACTCTTTATATAAATAACGTTTTTACTCGAAAATGCTTTTGCAAATGCCAACCACCAACCATATACGGTCCAACCAAAAAATAAATTAATTAGTAAAACACTGAAAAATTTGAATCTTAATATATATACTCTAAATAAAGCAATTATTGTAGGAATAAAATAGATAAAGAGAATTATTTTGACAAATGGAAACTCTCCAGTATTTTGACTCGTTGAAGTTAGTATTGCTAACATATTTGTTATCGATATTATGATTTTGGCTATTATTTAGGTTCTCTTGTTAAGATAATGGGTTCAAATATAAAACATTTAAACAAAAAAGCCACTAATTAGATACGTCTTTTTAGTGGTAACATAAACGGAGCTTATTTCCAAGCTTTGTATTCTCTAATTGAGATTACATGGAGGAAAAAGAATTTTTAAAAGAAGAAGTCTTAAAGAAACTAGGCAAGAGGATAAAAGAAATTAGGATAGCTAAGGGTTATTCAAGCTACGAATATTTTGCATATGAGCATAATATATCCAGAGCTCAGTATGGTAGATACGAGAAAGGCGAGGACTTGAGATTTAGTACCTTAGCAAAGGTTATAAATGCCTTTGGGATGACTATGAATGAATTTTTTGCTGAAGGGTTCGAAGACAGTGAATGTTAATATATAAACACGATCTTTAATAATCATTGTATAATTAGCATGAAATTTTGAAATTTAATCATGAAGCATTTTACAATAATTATTCTAACTTAAAAAAGCTAAAATATTTGCTTTAAACACTAAGATTAAATGAATAATTTCTTTATTTTTTCTAAAATATTACGGTAGCATAAATCTGAAACTCTTTTTTCTTCTACAGTTCCATCCTCTTTTTTTGTTTTCTTTTCAATACGGGTTCCTCCATTGTTATAGTTTGTGGGACTGCTAAATAAAAGTCCATCTGATTTTTTTTCTAACTCTCTTATTTTCTTCCAATTGTAATTGTTATCCGCAATTATAATAATGAAATTATTAATTTCATCATGCGTAAAGTTCTCCAAAGTAGATTTGTGAACCAGTTGAATCCTTTCATGGAATGCATCGTCAATCAGTAATAGTGAACGGTTGGACAAATCAGTAATAGTAAAGATTATTAAATCGTTATTTTTATTAAGAAATTCTTCACAAGAGTATGTTGGTCTAAGCTTTTCAACAACAGAATGCAGCATAAAGAATATTTTCTCCTTATCAATTTTATTGTTCGTTTTATCTTCTTTACTACCTGAGGTTTCTGCTCCAGGAGAATCAGGATTGGGGTTTTTTGTATTGAAAGTTCCGTAATCTGATGTGGGATTAATAATTGGAGTACCTGAGCTCGCTTTTTCACTTAATTTATATTCTATAGATATTTGTACAATCTTATTTAAAAGATTGAGTCCAGATTCTATAAAGTTTTTAGAAAGATTAGGGTTTTTATCATCATTGGTTACAGTGGTGCTTTTATTTTTATTCCCTGGTTTGAATCTTTTACCCTTACCCGTATTATCATTATTACCATTATCATTTTTTTCACCGGAAGTATAATCAATAAACTTAACAGTATCTACAGTGTATAAATTGCTAAAATTGTGAGAAGAAGTAATATCAATTATCTCAGTAACAATAAAGTATTTTTTGCCATCCCTATTTATGTAGTAGCCTTTGGTCTCCAAATAAAGCTTTTCCTTTATTGGGACTTTAAAATTATATGAAATACTATTGGGATTGTTTAAAATTTGTTTATATAAATTAGCTTGTGTGTTAATTAGATTGTACCACAAGTAATCATCTTTTGAGAATAGAAAAAAAGCTAATGACTTAGCTAGTGCTTTTGTTAGTTGATCGCCTCTTTTTCTTACTGATATTTCGCCAACCTGAAGATCTTCTTGTTGTACAATACGCCATTTTATGAGATCTTTTAAGTCTCCAAAATCATTACAGAATAAATTCTTGATTAGTAGTGAATTAATTAAATAGAAGGCTTGTCCTATAACAATTGATGGAACAATATATGTTACTGGACCTGATTCATAGCTGCGCTCAAATTCATAGTATTGGCAACCTTCAGATTCTTTACCAAACTCTAAATTAGAGCTTGGATTATATGTTTGAAATTCAATTTCATCATAATTTTCTAACCAAAATGAGCGTTTGTAAAGTCTATTATTTAGTTTTTTTGATTCACTGTCAAAATTATCTCCTATTTTAAGAAATATCAAGCTTTCAATATTATGGTTCCGATAAATATGAGATTGTATCTTCTCAACTTTAAATCCATCTACATACTCCGGAATAATATGTGCAAATTCTATTTTTGTATTGGTTTCTAAGTCAGAGCTTTGCAGTGCATTAGGGAAGTTTGTTATTTTGTAATATCCTTTGTTAATATGTGGAAGTTTAAATTGAAAATCCATATTTTTTTATATTATTTTGTGATTAGGCTAAATTACATTGACGTTTATATTCCTTTATAGCATCTCTGTATTTTTGGTTATTAATATATGCTTTTTTAGGAATCATATTGTGATCTAGCCAATACACCTGACCCCAAAGTGATTTGTTCGTTTTCGGGATTCTATATTCATAAATCCTTTTTTCTTTTTCAAGTTTTTCCAGGTAGAAAATTATCTTTTTTTGACAGGATTTTTCTTCATATATAGTGTTTGATAGGTAACATAAAATCTCATTTTCAGATAGAAATTTATTCTTAAATTTCAGTAAATCTAATATCTGTTTTTCTGTTGAAATTTCAGTAGATGTTAGTACAGGATTAGGTTTTTTAGTGCTCTGATAATTAGGATGTAAAGTGTTTTTGTTTATTTGTTTTTTTAATGTACAGCCAAATGGATTTTTCAACTTAAACAAGCTGCATTTTTTTTGTAAAATTTCTTGTAATTTCAGCATAATATATTTCATTATTAATTAATAAATTTTTATATTTGCTATAAGAAATAAAGGGATCGGATAAAAGAATTTTCCTTTACCATTATTTTTTATAACACATAAGTCCGTTAAAGTAATTCGACCTACACTTAACGGATTTTTTTATTTTCTTTTTCTATTAAATTTTCTTCCTTTTTAAACTCGTAAGAGCAAATATAATAATTTTCGGTTATATTAAAAAAAAATTATTTTAAACGGTGTAAATGTACGGTATGTACAGTAAATTGTTTGTTTATGTTATGGTATTATCAATATAAAGAATATAAACAATATATATTGATAATATTTATTTAAAGAAAATCTGCTGTGCTAGAGTTGAATTTTTTTAAGAATAGAATATTATAAACTTTTAAAAAGTTTTTCAAATGAATATGGAAGAGTCGAATCTTTTTTGAATTCACTCAATCGTAGATTGTGCTTCTGTATGAGAAACTGGAAAAACGAAAAGTCTTCAATGATTTTAAATGCAGTTTCAAAAAGGATTCTTCTATTGGCAATTGACCACAAATACCAACTTCCGTCTTCAATAGGTAGTGGACCAAATTCAAATTCACATGCATTTCTAAGTCTTCCCCAAGTATTATGTTTGCGACTTATGAGCAAAAGTATAATATGTAGTACTTTGAAATAACTGAAACTATACTGGAATTCTTCAGAGTATCCATCCTTCAATATAGAATTGATTTTTGTCTGAAGAAAAATTTGTGAACTATTGGCATATTCCCAGTTTGAGGAAAGTGAAGCTGCACAAAATGAGCAAGTATCGAGTGGTTGAGCTAGAATTTTGTTTTTATTTCCCTGTTCCAATCTGTGAAAAGATATTCCATTGCCACAAGATTTACAGCAATCTTGTAGTAAAATTTTACAGTCAGTACAAAAGTAGGAAATTGAAAGTCTCCAGGCTTTTTTGTAATAAGGCTTTTTTCCAACACAGCCAGAGCAGTACATTAAGCTAGCATTTTTTCTTTTTCTGTGAAAAATTCCTAAGGGAAGAATTCCCAGAGTGTTTCCATTTATGTTTTTCTTTTCAAACAGGGTTGTTTCGTAGGAAGTCAAAAATAAATTTTCAACATCTTGATCTGAAAGTGGACTATTTTCAACTAAAACTTTTTTTAAATAATCACTGGCACTATTGTCAATGTCTCTATTCCAGAGCTGTTCTTTACCAAAATAATACTTTGCAAACGAATGACTTTTTACTCCATGGGCTTGTGATAGCCTAAAGAACCAGCTTGTAAAGAGCTCGTTTTTATATGGTGGAATGTAATGTGCCCATATATTTTTTTCTAATGTTTGAATATAAGGCATTATAAATTAGCTCTTCGCAAAATTTTCTTTCTATCCTCTGGAGCAACGTATTCAATATTATCCAAAATTTTGTGATCAATTTTATTGAGCCCACTATTAAGAGCAAGCTCGGCTGCTTTTACTAAGATGGTATTTATTTCTCCGATCAGACCATCTGACATTGCTAAAATTCTTGATGCCATTGAGTTCTCAGCAAGATATGACGGGTTTTCAAGAGGGAGAAGTGCCTCATAATTTACGAGAAACTGTAAGTATACATCATTCATTTTCCATCTTTCCAGTATAACTGTTTCAAACCTATTCGAGAGTTGGGAATCAGACTGAATGACATTGAATGCATCGCGAATACCTACACAGATAATTGGAATTTTTAGTTCATTGCTTAAATACTTTAGAACATTCAAAAATATTCGTTGTTTAAGAGGACTTCCTGCAAGAACATGATGTATTTCATCAACGATAATAAGTTTTACTTCTAGTTTCTTAAACAAGGAAATAATCCTTCTTTGTTTTATATCTGGACTTTCACTTTTTATTATTGGTGCATTGAGAATTTGTAGGATTTTATTATAAAAGCTCTTCTCATCGGGTTCTGCTGGTGCCTGTACAACAAGCACTGGAGCGATAACAACATCATATTCTCCTTTCCGGATATATGGATTGTTTTTCTTATAAAACCTATTAATCAATGCTGTTTTTCCATTGTTTGTTTCTCCAACAATCAATAAATTAGGCATTCGATCTACCGTTGGGTAGTTTTTAAGGTCGTCCAATTTTGCTAGTATTTTATCAGCATTAGGATAAGGAATCCATTTTTGTTTTCTTAAATGAAAGATTTTTTCTTCTAGGCTTCCATTTAAAACAAGCTCCTTGGTTTTAGTTGTCAAATGCTTCATCATCTAAGTTTTCAAATGGTTTTAGTGTGAATTCGTTTTCAAAGTTAATCTCTTTAGTATCCGAAGTTTGAGTTTTGTTAACCTCGGATAATTCTAGGTCATTATTGACTTTTGTAATATTTTCCAGAAAGTTTTCTTTACCATTGAATTCTTTTGTTATCATCCTTCTGGAATTCTTGGAAAGTTTTTTTGTTGCTTTTATGGCTTTTAATTCAATTTCTTCCAGCTTTTTATAGCTTTCAAATATATGTGCCTCATTAATAGCCCCGGTATTATCTTCTTTCCATTTTTTTACTGCAGCTCTATACTCCCACACTGACATAGGAGGATAGCGGGTATCTCTGTAAGGTATTTCAAAATATTCATTTAGGTCCGGATCAAAAAAATAGATGACGCTTATGTCTTTAGGATTTCTCCTGAAAGAATACTTCTTTAAATTCTTACTGTTATTAGGAGTATTGATGTATTTTCTTAATACTTCATCATAATAGTGAATATGATCGATCACAACTCCTGTTGCCTGTATCGTTCTTTCTAAATAAGGCATAAAGTCAAGTCTTATCTTTCTTTCATCATGGAAACGTGGGGGAAGTCCCATACCTTTAGTTTCATTATTACCAAATATTCCTTCAATATATTTTTCTTCAGGAGTCATTCCAATGCCAGAATGTACAGTTTTATGATATACATCGATTATATAAGTAACCATCCATTTTTCAAACTCTGCTAGCGTGAATGAAGCGTGTTTTTCAGATTTATAAGTTGAGCGTTCCCTCGTGTTTGAAAATGTTGTGCCTGGGAGATCATGAACCGCTTTTGAAAATGAGCCAAGAAATCTTTCAATATGTCCTCCATAGTGTGGAGTAGCTACAGGGCGGAACTCAAGATTAATACCATAATTTTCACATGCTTTTTTTAGCATAATTCCTCGAAACTCTTTTGCATTATCAACGTGAATAGTTTCCATTACTCCCCAACATCCCCATGATCCATCAACTCCTAATTTTTGAAGATATGTTTCCTTGGCCAGAATGGCGTTTGAAATACATAAACCTGTTCCCATAGCTCCAGGTGGATCAAATGAAATGTTGATTCCTAAAATCATCCGACTGTAGACATCAATGGCAACAGTTAAATATGGTCTATTAAAAGGCTGACGAAATACTTCATCAACAAGTATTATATCTACCGGTGTATGATCGATCTGAACTACAGATAGGGGGTAGTGAGCATGTGGAAAATTACCTCTTATTGGCCTAAATTTATTGTCAGAAATTTTTTTGCCATAACGTTGTTTGACCTTTTCCTCTTCAGAAATCTCGTTTATACGTCTTCGTATTGTTGTTGAGTGTGGCATTTGTATACCCAGTTTATTACACTCAAACGCAATTGCTCTAATTAGATAATTTATAGATTTCCTAAAGGAAGTCAAGTATATTTCATTGATGCATTTCTGTATTATCTCTTCTTGCTCTGAAGATAGTCGTGATTTTCCCCGCCCACCATTTTTCTTTTTGCCAAGTATTGAACCGATGCTTCCAGTTTGTTCATACCGGCTTATCCACCTATAAATCGTTGCTTTATCAACTTTAGCTTCTTTAGCTGCTCTTTCAACAATTTTTAAGTCTCCTCGATTCTCAAGAACTGGTCGGATAATCTGAAATCTTTCCTGTGCTTTTGTCCATTCTTTATCTGTAAAATCAAGCATATCTCTATTATTAGATTCCTGTTGAGCGTCAGCAGGAGAGATGTCACCAATATTAACCGTATGTATTATACCGCTTTCTATTTCCTCAATACTTACACGCTTAATATCAATATTTCTAATGATAGTACATGGAATATCATTATAAGTTATTTGCTGACCGACATTCAGATAAAAAATTTCCTGTTTCATTTTGGATAAGAATTTTCATATAGCTCATCAAGCCAAATTACAGAATCCATTGTTAAGGGCTGCTCCCAAATACACCTGATGATATTTATTGAAACCATATACCACATGTAATATATGAGTTCCATCTGTTTATATTTATCTCTTGCACACACCTGGATAAGCTCCCTTGGTGTCGTACATTGCAAATCACACATGGTTTTTTGGATGAGCTGTATATCCGGATTTTGATGATCAAAAGTATTCTTTTTATATCTGTATAAGAATTTACAGTTTTCAAGATATTCAGTTCTTATATCCTCTTCAGTAAGAACTTTAAATTCATAACTATTCTTTTCGCAAAATTCCTCAGCGGCCTTGAATTTGGGCTGATAAATAGCTGAATTCTTTTCTAGATCTTCTTTGTACTTTATTTCTACAAGTAATGGCTTTGCTCCCTTTGAGGCAAACCGGTAGTGCCAGTAAAATAAAAAGTCAGGAGTGTAAGATCGTTGTTTTCCTTCAGAATCTGAGTAATAAATAGTAACTGGCTGCTCGTGATAGGATTCAATAATCCAGTCCATCTCTAGTAGAAATATAAAATCTCTTTCCAGAGAAGATTCAAACTGGACTTCTTTATTGGTTTTAGCACTGAAAAAACTTCCAGATAGTGAGCTATGTTTTAAGCCAATTTTTCTCACCTTATTTTGTATGATTGGTACCATCTAAGATAAGAATTTAAAATTGGTCGCATGTACTTTGCGAAAAAATATACAAAGTAGGTGCGAATATGGGCAATTTCTCCATTTTATTTTGCATTTACTTTGCAAATATACATGGAGGAAGTTATCCTCAGCCGGGGGAAATCTCACTGGCCCATAATGGGGTTCTATTTCTGGATGAAATGCCGGAGTTTAAACGAACAGTGCTGGAGGTAATGAGACAGCCCTTAGAAGATAGGGAAGTCACAATTTCAAGAGCTAGGTTTACTGTTAATTACCCTGCAAGTTTTATGTTGGTTGCTTCCATGAATCCAAGTCCAAGTGGTTTTTTTCCGGATGATCCTAACAATACCTCTTCAGCTTATGAGATGCAAAGATATATGAATAAGCTCTCTGGACCTCTTTTAGATAGAATTGATATTCATATTGAAGTTCAGAAAGTAGAATTTGAACAGCTTTCAGAAAAGAGAAAAGGAGAAAAGAGCAAGGATATCAGGGAACGGGTTTTAAAAGCAAGGGAGATTCAGAATGAACGATATAAAGCTCTTGATATCAGTAGTAATGCTCAGATTGGACCGAAAGAAATTGAAGCGTTCTGTGAACTGGATGAAACCTCTTTCAGTCTTATTAAACTAGCTATGGAAAAGCTGAACCTTTCTGCCAGAGCCTATGACAGGATTCTGAAAGTAGCCCGTACCATTGCGGATCTTGAAGAATCCGAAAAAATTCTTTCCCATCACATTTCTGAAGCCATACAGTACAGAAGTTTAGATAGGGAGTTCTGGAATGGGTGATGATCCCTTTTTATAATTTATTAATTCTATAAAATTTTCTTCTTTATTTTTCTTAAAAAAATAAGGTTTATTGATGTGCTCTTATTTACTGATGTGTAAGTGTATTTATTTGTTATTCAGTGTTTTGCTTTATATCCTTAATATGTGTTGTGGTATAATATTGTAATTATGTAACACTTAATATATTTTATTATGTTAAATTTGATTATTATATTATTAAACATAATTAATTATGGATTTAAAATTATTGATCTATTTAATTGTTTTGTTGTAAAATAAGACATGAAAGAATAAAAAATATTCTTTTCGAGAGTAATAAGTAAAGCCTTGCTTTATTTATAGTTCTGTTTACCTGGCAGATCATCTGAATTTTCTCTATAACTACCATTTGCAAAGCTAGTATCATTACACATTGAATTTATCACTGTGCTTATTCTTTACATCCTTTTGTCATATTTATTCTTTCAGGAGGATGATAGGGTAATGTTGATAGTAACGGTTTATTAGCTCTGTAGGTGTTTGATAGAGAATCAACTCTAGTAAAAAGTAAACTTTTAACCAAATCACATCATTACAATGTCAAACCAAACACCAACATTAGAAACCCAGTCATTTGGAACTGCCGTACTGCTGTCTTCGGAAGACAGAGAAAAACTTTTAAATGATTTCAATAAGACCGCATGGGATTATAAACAGGAAGAAACCCTGATATCCCATTTCAGAAAACAGGTTGAGCTTCATCCGGATCATATTGCTGTTGTATATAAAGATCAGATGATAACGTATAAAGAATTGGACCAGAAAAGTAATCAGCTTGCCAATCAATTAATAAGTAAAGGGATCAAAGAAAATATGTTTGTTCCTGTATGGCTTGGCCGCTCTCTGGAATGGGTTGTAGCAGTTCTGGGAATTGTAAAAACAGGAGCTGCTTATGTTCCGATAGATCCGGCATATCCGGTAAAAAGGGTAGAGTATATTCTTTCAGATACTGCTGCTCAAATGATAATTACCAATCAACATCTAGGTTCGCTCTTGTCAAATAATGAAAAAACTGAAGTATTTCAGCTGAATACAATGAAAGATCTGGAAACTTTCTCTCACCAGCAACCGAATATCGAAGTACATCAAAATACACTGGCATATACAATTTATACATCTGGCTCAACAGGAAAACCCAAAGGAGTAATGGTTGCCCACCTTGCCATTCAGCATTTGGTAACCTGGCATAATCATTATTTTCATGTAGATCATACTTCGAAAGTAAGTCTTGTTGCAGGGTTGGCATTCGATATTTCTGTATGGGAAACTTGGTCCGGACTTACTTCCGGGGCAATACTTTTTATTGCGGAGGATGAAGAAAGAACGGAAACCTCTGCTTTGGTGGAATATTTTCGTAAAAATGATATCACTCATGGCTTCGTCCCTACAGTTCTTGTTCCTTCTTTTATAGATAAGACCAGAAATTATAACGACTTACCACTCAAATATCTCTTTACGGCAGGTGAAAAACTAAAACCAGTACTAACCACCGAATTGAGTTATGAACTCATAGATTATTATGGCCCCACCGAATGTACCGTGTATGCTACATTTAGGAAAGTTAAAGATGTAGAAGGTAAATATGTATCATCTATAGGCAGGCCTATAGCAAATGCCCAAGCTTATATTTTAAGCGAAAATAAGGAACTGTTACCAGTAGGAGCTATTGGGGAATTATATATAGGCGGGGAACTGTTGGCTAAAGGTTATCTTAATAATGAAGCACTTACCACTGAAAAGTTTATTGCCAACCCTTTTAAAAATGAAGAAAAACTATATCGCACCGGAGACCTCGCTAGGTGGCTCCCTGATGGGGAAATTGAATTTTTAGGAAGAATAGATAATCAGATAAAAATCCGGGGCTTCAGGGTTGAATTGGGAGAAATAGAACGTACCCTAAGCCAGCAGGAAAACATACAGGAAGCTATGGTTATTACAAAAGATACAGGAAATAATAAATATCTTATTGCTTTTATTGTGTCTAAACCAGCTTCTGAAAAGAATATTACTTCTGTCAGAAGTCTATTAAAAGAAGAATTACCAGGATATATGATTCCTTCCCAGATTGTTTTTATAGATAAAATTCCCCTTACAGCCAATGGAAAAACAGATATCAACTCTTTGAAAGACCTTGCTGATAAAGAAGCTAAAGATCTTGTTTCCTTTGAACCACCAACCAATGAAACAGAGCAGATTATTGCAGATATCTGGTCATCAGAATTGGAACGTCCCGTTATTAATATTACGGATAATTTTTTTGATATTGGAGGAAATTCTCTGTTGGTTGCTGTTGTAGCAGTTGCGTTGGAAAGGAGGCTTGGGATAAAAGTATATCTGAGGGATATCTATCAGTATCCCATATTACAACAGCTTTCTGAGATTTTGATTGCCAGATCTGAAGAGGCAAGGGAAGCGGTTCCTGTGGAGGATGTAGAACCTTATGTAGAGCTTCAGCAGGATGTATATCTCGCTCCAGGAACTGTATTTGCCGGAGGGTTCGATCCTAAGCAACTGGAAAACCCGTCAGCTATATTTTTAACCGGAGTTACAGGATTTGTAGGGATTCATCTTTTACAGGAGCTTTTAGATACAACAGAGGCTGATATTTATTGTTTAGTAAGGGCTCAGGATGAATTTCATGCTAAAGAAAAAATAGACCGTTGCTATAAACAGTTTGCTATTTCTCAAAAAGAACAACAGAAGGTAAGAATTATTCCTGTATTAGGTGACCTTGCACAACCATTATTGGGACTATCAGACAAAACATTTAAAATGCTGGCGGAAAAAGCAGACTTGATTTACCATTCCGGAAGCTCAGTAAACTTTATAGAGCCTTATTCTTATATGAAGGCTCCCAATGTAGAAGGATTAAGGGAAATAATAAAACTGGCCGGGGCGGAAAGAACAAAATGCTTGGCATTACTGTCCACCATATCAGTGTATAGCTGGGGACATATATTTACAGGAAAAACTGTGATGCTGGAATCCGATGATATTGCTCAGAATCTGATGTCAGTAAGTAAAGATATTGGCTATGTAAGAAGCAAATGGGTAATGGAGGCCGTTGCGGATTTGGCTGCAAAAGAAGGATTACCACTCATTACTTATAGACTAGGATATGCTATGTGTCACAGCGAAACAGGGGCAAGTGCCCCGTATCAATGGTGGTCAGGATTAGTGAAAAACTGTGTGGAATTTCAGTCTTATCCGGCATTAACGGAGCTGAGAGAAGGCCTGATTACAGTGGACTATATGACCCAGACTATGGCTTACATTACTAAAAATAAGGACGCAGTAGGAAAGAAGTTCAATCTTATTGCCAGGCCGGAAACCAATCTTACTTTAGAGGATTTCTTCGGACTGATGAAGAAATATTATCCATTAAAATTAAAAAGTCTTCCTTACAAAGAATGGAGAAAACAATGGGAAGATGACAGTAAAAACCGCTTGTATCCATTAACCAGCCTTTTCAGGGATAATATGCATGAAGGGTTGTCTACAGTAGAGCTTTATCAAAATACTTATATCTGGGATTGTTCCAATGTTATCCAATTTCTGGAAGGCTCAGGCATTAAGGAACCTGTATTTGATAAAAAGATCTTGGATGCGTATTTACAATATCTTGGAATTTCAGTTTCATAACTTTTTGAAACATACACATAAAAAACCAGACGGAAAGTCTGGTTTTTTTTATTTTCTATTAAAAGTTTAATTCACAGTTACTTTAATTACATTCTGTACAGCAGGAACAGGATACTGGCTTCCAACTTTCGAAATAACCATTGCTTCACTTTGTGGAGTACCTCCGAACAAGGCCTGATGATTTCCGGCTCCGGGATATTGATCTACTCCTGTACCGGAATCAAATAAAGCTGTTTTTGAGCTAAGATCGCCTTTTACAGTAGCATCAATGCTTGCTTCATTGGAATAGAACCAGTCATTGGAAAACCCAAACATGGTAACATAAGCAATTTTATCTCCCGGCTCTGCCTTAAAGTTTGCCATAACTTTATTCCCTGGAGTAACGGGAGAGTTTCCTGCAACATAAATACCTTTAACGCCAGGGAAAGATTTTAAGCTGTTTTGAAGCTTGCTTACGTTTCCAAACTGAGAAATTTCTTTTAGTCCCATTCCGTTATCCATTTTTCCCAATTCATAGATTGGATTTTTATCACCACGGTAAATCACAACTAAGGCAGGAGAAAGCCCTGTCATAATTCCTGTATTGGCATTAAGTTTTGCTTTCATCTTATCAATATTTCCCATCTGGGCTATATCTGTAATTTCAGGATTGGATAAAGAATTAGGCGTAAAGAACGGAACGCTGTTCAGCAGTTGGGAACCATTGTAATTGGAAACGGCCCAAACTCCCGGAGAAAAAGGTGTTTCATTAGCTGTTCCGCCTGAAGTATTGGTGATGGTTAAGGTAAACTCCGATGTCATCTCATTGTAGGCAAGATTAAGTTTCATCAGCTGTGAAGCATTCACATTAGGAACCTGTGCAATAGGTTTACTTTCCACCTGTCCACTAATATCATTTTTTGTTCCGTTATCCCACAGCAGAACGCTTGAGGAAACATCACCGGTAATGGCTTTTCCGGTGGCATCAAAAAGTTTGATTCCCGGCTGTTGAGAAGCAAAGAACCAGTCCTTAGAGGCGCCATACATGGTAGCAAACATAAGAGCTTGTGTTTTCCCTGCGCTGAATTTAATAGTTTGAGATTCCCCGGGTAAAATAACATTGTGTCCTGCAGCTGCAAGAAAAGTAACTCCCGGAATTTCTCCGCTTTCCACAAAATCTTTTGGGGTAACAACGTTTTCAAAGGTGATGGTTCTTTGTGAAGAAAGGTCCATCATGTTATTATCCGAGTCACTGCAGGATAAAAGGGCAAGCGCTGTCATAATTCCTGCTACAGGTGCTGTCATTTTAAAAAAGGTTTTTTTCATAAGAGTGATTTTTTTAAGTTGTCGTTGAAAGTATAGTCGGACACTTTTTTTAATCCTGACAAAAAAATCAGATAATTTTTTTTTAAGTGATAGCTGATGGTTTGAAGAAACAGTTTTGTAATACGTCGAGTTCTGTCGCTATGACTAAAGATATTTGTACTAAGACAAAACGAAATATGGCCATATAAAATTTGTCTGAAATTAACCTATAATCAAAAAATATTTAAAATGAACGAATTTATCATATTGGCAGATGAGTTTACAGGAATAGAGTACTCATGGAAGAAAATCGGGGTTGCAGATCCTAATGTAGATAATGTATTGACTAAAAATGTTAATGGTTATAAATATGAAAGAATGTTTGATGTGGCAGACGTAAGATGGTGGGGAGTAAAAGGGAACGGAACGGATGAAAGTGTAGCATTGAACAAAATGCTTTCAGATATTAAAGATAACAGAAAAGTAAATGAAGTAGCCTTTTATGGGCTGGAAAAAGTAGTTACCAATTCAACATTGAATATTAAAAGAGGAGACTTAATTATTGATGGCAAAAATTGTGAGCTTTCAGCAGATCGTCATGTTGATATTATCATTTTTAATATTGAACCAACAAAGACTTTTGTACCTGAAACTGACTCAAGCGGAAATCCTGTAAAAGATGAAAATGGTCAAGATAAATTGAAAGAAGTAATGATATACTATAATAACATCAATATTAAAAACTTTATTTCTTTAAATGAAACAACAGCACAAACATTCCTTAGAGCTGTATCAAGCCACTATTTGCGAATTACAGATTGTCGTTTTGATGGTATGAAACTTGGGTTTGATTTGAAGGACTGTTACTTTACTAAAATTAATTCAGTGTATTTCCACTCCGTATATCAGGCATTTAAATTTCATAATGCAACCAATGCATTTAATGTTACGAATTTGAAAGTTCATGGCGGAGGTATCCCTTCGGAAATTTTCAAAACAACAACAGGTGGAAATATTTCAGGATGTAGTTTTGAGGATGCTTCTGGACGTTTATTACTGGATGAATGTTTTGGTGTTAATATTTCTGGAAACTATTTTGAAGGGTATAATGAAGAAAAAGTGGACTCCTATATTGCAACTGTTAACGGAAACTATGAAAATGTAGCAGGTATTAATATTGCAGGAAATTTATTTCATACAGGGGCTATGCAAGCGATTAAACTGGATAAAGTTGCAGGAATTTCAATTACTGGAAACCGAATTTATACATTACATGCAGTTAGAATAAATGGGGATAAAAGCCAGGATATACCTGAATTCCATTCTACACAAAGAAATATTAATTATACTGGAAACTCATGGAAGTATATTAAATCTTCTCAAGTTGGTCTTCCTGAAAGTGACTCATCGGAATTTATTGTAGATAATGATCATGGTGCAAATATTTCTCCAGAATGGAATGTACCTGTTATTTTTACGCCGCAAGTTTTACATGGCAGATATTTTGAAGATGGTGATCATCAATTGGCTGCAACTGCTATTGATGGATTATCAACTGCAAATTATATGACACACATGTGGCAAACGAATGGAAAGAAAGTTGAAGCATACTTAAACGGCTCGGTAAATTTGTTGGGGAAACATTTTGAGCCTAATGAATCCGTAACAGTAGATTTTGAACCATTCGGATTTGGAAGTACCGTAGGAACTTTAATGATTCATAACAGTACCGGAGAATTTGCAATGTATGCATGGATAAGAAATGTAAACAGTAAATTCAAAACAGGATATCTAAAAAAGATTGTTGATGAATTAAATGTAGAGGTTGTTCATAATGAAGGTTCTATTACATTTAAAAATAATAGAGCAGAATTACAATATCTGAAAGCAGAATTAAAAGTATAAATGATATAAACATTAATAGAAGGGAGGGTAGACGAGTTCTACACTCCCTTTTTTCCTTCCAAAATCATCTGAATCATTTTAATTTTTCTGTTTTCTCTGGTCTCCGGTTTCTTAGCTTCCTTTATCTATCCTTTTCATAAAAAAGGCTATCTTACTTTGAGACAGCCTCTTTTAAAAAATTATTTGTACCTGCCTTTCGGACACTAATATTTTCAGGGATATTTTAATTTAATATTCATAAATAAAAGTTAAAGCGCACTGGGTATTTTTATCACTGGAATTTCCTCCTAATGCCATTACAGTTGTACCAGATTTAAACATATTGATTCCGACTATAAATTTTCTTCCGGCATTAGGTCCTGATAATATATTGACATACATTGTTTGCGCTTCTCTATAATAAGTTAGTGTATCTCCATCCATAAAAGTTCCTTCATTATTATTGAGAGTTGTATTATTATTGTATGCAGGATTATTATAGGAATTGATATTACTGCTGAAGGAAATTTGTGAGCCCGATATGTTATATAAAATTGCTGAGTATGTATCCGCTGTTCTGCTTACAAAATCAATTCTGAACAAATCATTCGCTGCAAAACTTCCATTGGTTGTTAAAGTGCTATAAAGATAGCTTTCAGAAGGAGAATATAATGGTGGGTTTGTTCCTGTATGAGTGGGCCGCATTCCAGGATAGATAGGGCAAAATAATGCAGCACTGGAATTGACAAAAGTACTGTCACTGTTAGATTGTAGACAGTTCCAATCAGGAGCAGCAGGTGTACCATTATTAACCTGCAGACAGTTTTCTGTTGTATTAAAAATAATCAGTCCCATTGCTGGAAGTGTAATTGTATTTCTATCTGAAGTTGACATTCTTCCGAAAAGAGTCCCTTTGAAATCTCCATTATTATCTGTCGGGCTAATATGTAGATTAGTAGAGGGGTCTGGATTTGTTAATCCTATACCTACCTGTGCTTTAAATAATGCTGTACAAAAAACAGCTATAACTAATAATCTCTTCATAACATTTATTTTTTTGTTTTTAAGCATTGCCAATTAGACTGTATTGAGCTTCCTAAATTAATTGAAAGGCATTTTTTAGTAAGGTCATAAACGACTAATCCTTTTGTAGGGTTAATTATTGAGTTTACATTACTCGTTACCATGGTTCCCAGCAATGTTCCTTTAAAATTATCCTTATTATTCTTGGGTGCCACTGTTAAAATTGAAGAATTATCGGGAGAACTTGTCTCTATACCAATTTGGGCAGATAAATAACAACTGTAAAAGACTGCAGTTGTTAAGATGATTTTAAATTTTGTTCTCATTTGTATGTATTTTGATTAAAGAGTCAGGAAAAAATAAAGATTATCTTTCCTGTTTTTTGTAAAAGTTACTTTAGGATAGAAGTTGAATTTTGTGCTCCTATCTCCTAAGTGATTATCTTATTTTGTACAAAATCCTTCTTGATACGTATATTTTTTTCACCTTAAAGCCATATAAAGACCGATAGATATCTTTATAGTGAGATGTATTTATGTGTGTTTTAGAATCTAATGAAAAAGTAGGGGAACAGAGTTAAGAGTATTTTTCATTTTGTACAAGAAAATTTTGATTTTAAATAATGTTTTTGCTTTATAAAAGTAGAGGGATGTTAATTGTCCATAAGGTTTTCATATGTTCGGATAAAGCTGTATTTGATGGAAGAGTAAATTGCCTTTTTGGCAGGTCTTCCAGATAATACCATCAAAGAAGGCGATAAATAAATCTGTCTTTTTTTTCAAAATGTTTTTTCTGTTGACGAAGTGATACTTGCAAATTTAAGAAGTAGATGAGTAGGGAATTGATTGTTTATAAGCAGAATATTGAAAAATGCTGTACTTTGGTATCTTGCTGAATATCATTGTGTTATTTAAGTTGATTTTTTGAAAAGCTTTTAATGGCTACATCTTTGCTGTTAAACGAGATTTACTAAAGAAGGATAAGAAGATCGTAATCCGTTATTTTTGTTTTAGAAATGAGAACTAATAATATTTTTTTGAGTCTGGGTTTAAAAAAATTTATCACGTGCCAGATGTTGTCAATTACATGCGCATTATTTATTCATGCTATATTGTTCAGATATCTAGGAATGGATTTTTTTTGTTATTATAATTTATTTGCTGCATTTTTTGGAGTGTATATACTTATCTATATGAGGAAACTTAGCTTTCAGCAGATAGAGCCTTTTATTAATTTTTATCTGATATTCAAATCTCTGTTTCTGTTTTTATATGCAGTATGTTTCTGGGGGAAAACACCTGTTGCTTTTTTTTGGTTTTTTCTGATGCCCTTTTTCACTACGGCTATTTATTCACAAAGAACCTCCATTTATTGGATTTTATATACACTTGTTTTAATAGTGTTAACAATTGTATGTTCTGATTATATTGAAAGACTACCAATTTATAAGCATATTGTTGTATTGCCAGCCAATGGAATTATGCTTATTAATATATTTTCATTAATCTCAATACTATATTTTATCGCATTGGGGAGCTATTTTAGCAGAAAAATCCATATGCTGGATACGCGGAACTCTTTAACCTATTTACAACCTATGCATGATTTGGAAAGTGACAATTATGTAGATGGTTCTTCTAATGATCAGAATGATGAAAATGATGAAAAGTTGAAAATGCTTTACAAAGAAATTCTGGATTACTTTCAGAAATATGAACCTTTCAGAAACTCGGATTTTTCAACTACACATCTTGCCAATGCCTTACATACTAATGTAACCTATATATCAAAATCTATAAAATTCAATGCTAATACTAATTTTACAACTTTTGTCAACAAGTATAGGATCAATTTGGTAAAAGAGCTTATAGATAATAATGTATTGGAAAAACATTCCTTGCTATATCTATATACATCAGCCGGGTTCAGGCATCAGTCAACATTCAATAAGGTTTTTAAACAAATAGAAGGAGTTACGCCAACTGAGTATGTAAAAGTAAAAGCAGAAAATAATACTTATGCCCAAGATGAGAAGCAGCTTTCTGAAAAAATTTAAAAACATATATCTGGCCAATGAGTTTGGGCAGAACAGGCTGGAATTTTATTTTATAATAAATTTAAGAATGTGAAAGGTTCAGTTAAAAACTCCATATTTTAGAAAGGATAATTAATTTAAATTCATATTCCCTTTTTTCCATCCAGAATCATCTGAATCATTTTTACCTTTCTGTTTTTTCTGGTCTCCGGTTTCTTTGCTTCTTCTATCCAGCGGATATACTCCTTTCTATGAGTGTAACTCATTGTATCAAATAATACTTTTGCTTCAGGATTTTCATTAAAGATCACAGCAATATCCTCAGCAATTTCAACCACTCGTTCTTCCTTATCCTCAACCAGAGAGATTGAAACCTCGTCACCAAAAGTTTTTCCAAGCTGTTTCCTGATCTCCTGTGTTAATCCTAAAATGTGACAGTCGGATTTCATTTTAGCTAAACTTCCACGATATTCAACTTTATCATCAAATGTGGCTTTAATTTTTACCTGACCTTTTTTGTTGAATAATTCTTCTGTTGAAAAAGGGAATTCCACAAAAGCAGCATTCATTTCTCCGTTTTGCTTAATGATGGCTGTGAATACGATAGGCTGAGAATTCATAAACAGTATTTTAATATTCAAAAATAAAAAAACCGTGAAAATTACTTTCACGGTTTCAAAAATATATCTGATAAGATTATTTTTTCTTTGTTTTCTTAGGCATTGTTGTAGTACCTGAGTTTTTAGTTTTTGTATCAGCCGGAGTGTTTGCGTCTCTTACAAGCTTTAATTCATCAATTAATCTTCTTGCACCAGCAAATTTATCAATAGTCCAAAGAACGAAACGAACGTCTACGTTGATTGTTTTCTGCCATTCAGGCTCAAATACGATATCACCGCTTAATGCTTCGCTGTTTCCGTCAAATGCAATACCGATAAGGTTTCCGTCCCCATCAATTACCGGAGAACCAGAGTTTCCTCCAGTAATATCATTGTTAGAAAGGAAGTTTACAGGCATATACCCTTTTGCGTCAGCATACTGTCCGAAATCTTTAAGGTTGTAAAGGTCAATGACTCTTTGAGGAAGATCAAATTCTTCATCCCCTTTCTTATATTTTCCAACAAGCCCAGACATATCTGTGTAATAGTTATCAGTAACACCGAAGTAGTTTCTGTCTTCTCTGATAGGAAGTTTATCAACAGTACCGTAAGTTAATCTCATCGTAGAGTTAGCATCCGGATAGAATTTCTTTTCAGGCATAGCTTTTACTAAACCAGCTAAGAATAAACGGCTGTTTTTTGCGAAATTATCATCTACTTTAACGTATTTTTCAGCGCTCATTTTCTGATCTGCAACAATACCATTTGCTGCTTTCCAAAGTGGATCAGCGTCAAGTTTTAATGCATCCGGATTCAATAAGAAATTAGTAGCGGAAGTTTTGTTGGCAAAAATAGAAGAATAGGCCAGGTTAGAAATTGTTTTAGCATCTAATCCTAAGATGGTAGCAGAAGCAACATCTTTATTTACTCTTGCCTGGTAAAGGCTAGTCATAGAACCAAGCATATCTCCTTCTAATGAAGGGCTGAAATTTTCGTAAGCAGCTTTAATAGCAGCTTCAGTTTTAGCTTTCATAGCCAATCTTCCCTGCATATCCTGAGCAGCATAAGTTTTTAAAACAGAACCTAACTGTAAAGCCAGAGAGATATATTTAGCATTTCTAGTGAACTGAGCAGCATAGTTTCTTTCAACATTTCTGTCAGAAGTTTGTTTGTAGTATACACTAATGTCATCCAGAATACCATCATACATAGTATTTCCTGGTTGAGCAGCCCAAACCTTAAATTTGTCTTCTATGGCTTTCTTGTCAGTGATGGTACCATTTTTCATTACTGCATCAATTGTTCCCTGTCTGTTTTTCCAGTAGTTCGCTACAGAAGCATATTGAGAAGCATAGTTAAGCTGAGTTGCTTTATCTTTATCCATGTATTTCTTCATTACGTCCATTGCGGTTTTAGACGCTTCAACCCAAGCCGGATAGTCTTTGTTTACCATCTGCTGAATTCCGTAAGAAGTCAAATAACGGTTTGTTCTACCAGGGTATCCAAGAATCATTGAGAAATCACCAGGCTTAATTCCTTTAAGAGAAACCGGTAAGAAGTGCTTAGGTTTCATTGGAACGTTGCTTGGAGAATATTCAGCAGGATTTCCAGCAGCATCAGCATATACTCTGAAAACTGTAAAGTCTGCAGTGTGTCTTGGCCATTCCCAGTTATCAGTGTCACCACCGAATTTTCCTAATGATGAAGGCGGTGCTCCTACCAATCTTACATCTTTATAATCCTGGTATACGAAATAGTAAAATTCATTTCCGTTGAAGAAATCTTTTACTACTACAGTATATTTTCCGTTTTCAGAGTTTTCTGTTTGGATTGCTTTAGTTTCAGCATCAATAACAGCTTTTCTCTCTGCTCCGGTCATATTATTGTTCAGTTTGGATGTAATTCTTTGAGTAGCATCATCCATTCTTACTAAAAATCTTACATAAAGATCTTTCGCATTGAATTCGTCTTTCTGCTTCATGGCCCAGAAACCATTCTTCAGATAATCTTTTTCAGGAGTAGATGCAGCAGCAACAGCTCCATAACCACAGTGGTGGTTCGTGAATAAAAGTCCTTTATCAGAAACAATCTCCCCAGTACAGAAACCACCAAAACTTACGATAGCATCTTTTAAGCTGGAATTGTTAACTGAGTAAATTTCTTCAGGCGTAAGATGCAGACCTTCTTTTTGCATATCAACACCGTTAAGTCTTTTGATGAGCATAAGCAGCCACATCCCCTCATCCGCCCTCATCTGAGCAAAGCTCAGCAAGAAAGTGAATAGTAGAAATAGTCTTTTCATTTTATAAAATAATTTTTGTGTTGCTAATTTACTAATTTTTATGAGATTCTGTCCCGGATTGGTACGAAAATGGGATGATAATCAGCATGAAAAAAATACTATTCCCCTTTTTTGCCGTTTTATTTTTAGGACTTGTTTTCAATTGCTCCGCAGTACCGGATAAAAATCCAAGTATTCAGAGACAGTGGATGCTGATTTCTTTTGATGGTTATTCTAAAGATCAGTTGATAGCTCATAAAGCAGAAATCAATCTGACCGGAAAGATGGAAAAAGGTAAGATTCAGGGAAGTGCATACATGGGTTGTAACCAGATGTCTTTTTCTTCTGAATTTAAAAATGACGGGAAAGTGAAAATTTCCCAGGGTGTAAGTACCATGAAAGCCTGTCAGGATATGAACCTGGAAATCTCTTTTCAAAAGAAATTTGAAACAATGACAACATATTCTGTAGAGGGACATTTTTTAACATTGTCCGATAATCAGGGAAATACGATGAAATTTGTAGCTGCAGATTGGGACTAATCATCTCATGATGTAATATAAAAAGTCCGCTTATAAGCGGACTTCTTTTGTTTGAAAAATCTAGTTTGGTTATCAGCTTTTTGAGATTATTAGTTTTTCGGGATTGTCTTTTTTATTTCTTCCAAAGTAGCAGTGTTGGGTAGCCCGATACTTGTTTTTGTGTTCCTAGAATTTATTGTGTTATGAGATGCCTGTCTGTTGGGAATGGTTCTTTTTATCTCCTCCAATGTTGCTGTATTGGGAAGAAGCTGTCCTGAGGTATTGGCTGCTTTAGGTTTTTGCTCCTGTTCTTTCACTTCCAGCCCCTGGTCGGAAGTCAGTCCTGTATGAACCGTTTGTTTTTCTATATTTTCTTTGGCGTCCTGCATCAGCTTTGCTTCATGCTCTTTAATCTGTTTCAAAGCCTGCGCTTGATCTTCTACCGAAGCGGACTGTTTATTTTCCTGAGCATACATAAAAGTACCTAAGAATAATAATGGGATGATATATACTGTTTTCATAACGGCTTATTTTATGTTGACTAATACTTGAATTTTTCCAATCTCTTTTTGGTTATAATCCTGAAGAGCTTTTCCGATGACCTGTCCTATTTTTACTTTTTTAGGATCTGCCTTCATAGCAATCCCTGTTTGGGATGACGTAACCAAAAGGTCTCCTCTTTTTATTTTTCCGTTCTCAAGACATATTTTGGTTGGGATCACTCCAATAACACCCATCGGAACTTTATTGGAAATATCTGTATCAATATGTTCCTCTGTTAAAAGTACTCCCGGTTTGGTTGCATATACACCAGCAACAAGATTTGAATAAGGTTTTGAAGACTTTTCTACCGTTCTGTCGGCATTAGTTGAGATGACCAGAATATCACCAGGTTCATATTCAGAAATATTTCCATTTACATCAAATACTTCAGCAACGTCAGCCCCACTGTTTTGAGTTCCTCCATTGAAGAATCCTCTTCCATTGCTGTCTATACGGGCTACATTTACGGTACCGGGATTTCCGGACTTGAATACGGCAATAGAACCAGTACTGTGGGTTTCTGCTGTAAGTGCAGGATTGGTATTGGATGTATTAAAATTAACGAGTCTTGCAGCTCGTCCCGTTCCAAAATTAGGAACCCATGCAAAAAGAGCATTTCCGGATCCGTCAGCTGTTGTTTCAACACCGTCACCGGTATTGGATGCGTTAGCGGTAATCCCATTTCCGTTTCCATCTGCAATAGCAATTAAAGCTGGTCCGTTTCCGGCAGGATTACTGGCATGGAACAAACCACCATAACCTCCGGTGCCGGAAGAAATACCATAAATGCCCGCGGTCCCGAAATTAGCAAACTGTGAATTAACTTCTCCTCTTACAGCAGCAGAGGTTCCGGTTACCCTGTCAACTTTAAAATTTCCAGCAATACCATTTCCTACGGTTTTTACTGTTATTACATCATTTGTATTATTGTCATTAAATATTTCAAATCTGCCGGCTCTTCCAGTGGAAAAAGAAGGAACCCATGCATACAGGGCGTTTCCTGCACCGTCAATATTGGTTTCTACACCATTTCCGTCTTTTCCTGCATTGGCAGTGATTGCATTTCCATTACCATCAGTCAGTGCAATAAGAGAAGCTCCGTTTCCTGAAGGATTTGATGCGTAGAATAATCCTGCACGTCCTCCTGTTCCAGAAGAGACTCCAAAGATAGCAGCAGCTCCAAAGTTTCCGAAAATAGTATTAACTTCTCCTCTTACAGCGGCTCCTACACTGTTGGTATTATTGAGTAGAAAAGAAGCTGCATTTCCCTTGGTGTTATCAGGGATGTTTCCATTTCCGTTAGAGGCCACTTCAAAGGTATTGGCATCAGTATTTGTATTGTTGAAGTTTTCAAATCTACCGGCACGTCCTGTACTGTTGTTAAGGCCTACCTGCCCATAAACACCAATACCCGTTCCTGCTGTATTGGTGGCAATAAATCCTCTTACTCCATATCCTCCACCATCATTTCGGCCTACTACAGATCCGGCAATATCACTGGTTGTTCTTCCAACTATTGCTTCACCGCCTCCGTTATTATCACCCACAACACCTGCAGAAGTTGTGGCAGTTGTTATTCCGTGTATGGCAAAGCCACTTCCTGTAGAACTTCTTACCCCGGCGCCATTTCCTGTTGTGGTAACATTGACAACTGTTCCGTTTCCTACGGAGGAAACACTAAGTGCATTATTGTTATTGGCATTATTGAATATTGAAATACTCGCAGGAATTCCATTGTTGCTGGTTGCTGTAAGTCCTGTTCCTGTATTACTGTTGGCATAGACTCCGGTTCCATTGGCACTGGCATTTCCATATACCCCCAAGCCATTAGGTGTTACTCCATATACTCCCCAGCCACTTCCTGCCTGGCTTCCGTAAACGCCTACACCAAGTCCTCCTGTTCCGTTATTGATCCCTCGTATGGCAGAAGAAAACCCTCCTGGAGAAGCACTGGTAACAATTCCTCTTATAGCAGCAATATTGGATGTTGTTGTATTGTTACTGCCTTCTAAAGAGGTTCCGTCTCCGTCATTTGTTAATGAAAATAGGGTAGATGCATTATTTACTGTATTAGCATATGGAATGGAAAAGCTTCCTCCACCGCCGCCCGCAGATTTGGCATACATGGCATAAGGAACACTTAATAATTGACTGGTTCCTGCTATCGTATAGTTTGTTCCGCCTGAAGGATCAGTTTCTGTTTTTAAATAATAGTTTCCCAAAGTCCAGTCAATGGAAGAGAATACTCCTGAGAGAACTGTTCCTGTTCCTATTTCCATACTAATAAGACCATTGGCATTCGTATTTCCGGTAAGTCGTTCAGAGTAAACAAGTGTACCTGCGGGAGAGCCTTGTAATAAGCTTACCTTAATAGCAATTCCCTGATTGATGAGCAGTTGCCCGGATCCGTTTCTCACAATTGCCTGATAGCTCATTTTTTCAGGAGCCTGTGATAGCCCCATAAATAGGCCGGACAGAATCCAGAACATTAATAATATCTTTTTCATGGTGATTATTTTTTGATGATTTTAAAAGTTTTTAGATTTTCTCCATGCTGATTAATCCTGATGATATACATTGCAGAAGGGATATCGGAGAAATTGAGTTCAGATTTTGATTGTAAAATCACATCTTTTCGGATTAATTTACCTTGGGCATCAAATAGTTGGTATTCTGCTCCTTTGAAATGATGAGTAGTAAAATCCAGGTATAGATAATCTTTGAAAGGATTAGGATACAGTAAAATATCTTTCAGGTCTGATGCCGCAGTTTCACGAGTAGTAAGTGTGGTAATTTCATAGGGCTGTTGAACGCCTTCTAGAATTTCATTGGCGGCTCCCTTATCGAGATAGGTCATCTGACCAACGCTGTAGGAAACAGAGCCGCTGCCATCTGAAGCATTCATTCCCGTTGCCAGAATTGCAGATTGAGCTTTCAGGCATGAGAAGGAAAAGACAAACAAGATGAGAGAATAAATAAATGTTTTTTTCATGGATAACGGTTTTTAAGGTGATGAATTCAAGTCTTTCCATCGGAAAATTGGGAAGACTAAATTACGACCTATCATAACCTGATAGCCGAAAAATAGACTAACGGCAGAAATAATCGACCAACGGCGTTTTGTGAATTATTATAATAATTGAACCGCTTTTTAAGGCTCAAAGAAAGACAGATTATTTTTATATGTTCTGCCAATGGGAAGTTTGATATGATGGATCAGTTCTATTTCATGACTGCTTTTTCCACGGATGAGGTGCTTGGGTACAGCATAGCTTCTGTGGATTCTGACAAAAGAATCAAAAAAGTTTTTGTGCAGAAGATTACCCAAAGAATCCAGGATACAGTGTTTCTTTTCTAGAGTAACAATTCGGGTATAATCTTTAAGTGCTTCCAGATACAGAATATCTGCTTTTCTGATCTGAGAAATGTTCCCGCTTTCTTTGATCTTAATACATTCTTGTCCCAATATCGCGTCATAGCATTCACATTTTTCCTTTACCTTAAAAAACTCGAACAGCCTCTGCATAGAATAATGAAAGCGCTCTGAAGTAAGAGGTTTGGTAATAAAATCCAGTGTATTGATCTCAAATACACAGGCTGCCAGTTCCGGATGGGAGCTCACAAAGATGCAGGCAGGAATCTTATGAGCTAACTTACGGAATTCCAGTCCGCTCATGCCTTTTAAATTAGTCTCGGTGATAAGAAGATCAATGGGAAGTTCAAGATAAGAAATTGCTTTTTCCGCCGAATCAAAAGAAGCGACAATTTCTATATTCTCATATTGTTTAATATAATGCTGAAGAACCAGCCTGTCCAGTTCATCATCATCAATAATCATACATCTGATATGGGTAATCATGATCTTCTGGATGTAATTTTTAAGTTAAATATTTAAAAATCAGAAAATTATTATATAAAGTTATTGATTTTTTATAAAATAAAACGATGCTCAACTTAAATTTATATTAAAATATGTTATTAACTAGAAATTGATTTTGTTTTTTTTCCGAAAAATATTATCTTGTAAAAATCATAAACATAGATAGAACTTAATGTTAGAAAAGAAAGAACATAATTATGAAAAGGTGGTGTTGGTAGGATTAATTACCAAAGACCAGGATGAGGAGAAGTTAACAGAATATATGGACGAACTGGAGTTTCTTGCTTATACGGCAGGAGCAACGGTTGACAGAAGATTTACCCAGAAGATGTCCCAGCCGGATTCCAGAACATTTGTAGGAAGCGGAAAAGCATTGGAGATTAAAGAATATGTGAAGGAAAATGAGATAGGAACTGTAATTTTTGATGATGAACTTTCTCCTTCCCAGTTGAAAAACCTGGAAAGAGAAATGGAAGTGAAGATTCTGGACCGTACCAATCTGATCCTTGACATTTTTGCACAGAGAGCACAAACTTCTTATGCAAGAACCCAGGTGGAACTGGCACAATACCAATATCTTTTACCTCGTTTGACGAGAATGTGGACTCACTTGGAACGTCAGAAAGGAGGTATCGGGATGAGAGGTCCCGGAGAAACGGAGATTGAAACTGACCGTCGTATCATTCGGGACAGGATTACTTTATTAAAAGACAAACTGAAGACCATCGATAAGCAAATGGCTACTCAGCGTAATAACCGCGGAAAAGTGGTTCGTGCAGCGTTAGTAGGGTATACGAACGTGGGGAAATCCACTTTGATGAATGCTCTTTCGAAATCTGAAGTTTTTGCTGAAAATAAACTGTTCGCAACCCTTGATACCACGGTAAGAAAAGTAGTGATCGGAAACCTGCCGTTCCTGCTTACTGATACCGTAGGATTTATCAGAAAATTACCTACCCAGCTGGTAGAATCCTTTAAATCTACATTGGATGAGGTGAGAGAAGCGGATCTACTGATCCACGTTGTTGATATTTCACATGAAAGCTTTGAAGATCATATTGCTTCTGTTAATGAAATTCTGCAGGAAATTGATGCACACAGAAAGCCAATGATTATGATCTTTAACAAGATTGATGATTTCAGCTATGAGAAGAAGGATGAAGATGATCTAACTCCTTCAACGCGCAAAAATATCTCTCTGGATGAATGGAAAAAAACATGGATGGCCAAATCCAAGTATCCTACTGTTTTCATTTCTGCTTTAACGAAGGAAAACTTCCCGGAAATGAAAAAAATGATCTATGATGAGGTAATGAAGATCCATATTTCCAGATTCCCATACAATGATTTCCTTTTCGAATACTTTGATGATGAAGAGGAAGAAAACAACAATTAATGAAATATCATTTTTTCCTTTTATTCATGCTATTTTCGGTTTTTGGGTTCAGCCAGAAATCAAAAGTGGATTTTAAAGCCATTGAAAAGAGCTTCAAAAGTTCTGATTCTCCATACAATTATGAGAAACTTCTTTTCAAGTATAAAGGGTATCCTAAGTCTCTGGATAGTATAGAAGCACAATATCTTTACTATGGAAGGAATTTCAGGTCGGATAGGATTACAACCCTAGACGAAAGTTTCAAAGGTTTGGCAGAAGCTTTTAAACAAAACCAATTCGAGGATTGTGTTAAGCAGGGGAAGGCTTTGTATGATAAAGATCCTACAAATCTGGATATTCTGCTCATTCTGCTCAGAGCCTATGATTCTTTAAAAGATGGGAATAATTTTATCCATCACCTGAGTCAGTTTCGGGCGCTGACAGAAGGGATCAAAAACTCTGGTGACGGAAAATCTGAGAAAACGGCTTACCTCGTAAATTCGGTAGGAGATGAATATATTCTGCTGAATATTCTGAATATAGGAAATGATTATACCAGAGGATCACAACCTTCGAAGGACGGCATGTTCGATATCTGGGAAAAAGGAGGTCAGAAAATATACATCAAGGTCCTTTACTTAGACTTATAAATTAATTTAAAAAAAGAACACTTAGTGGAATTATATTATTCATTTTCAGCATTAATCGTATTAGCATCCATATTTGCCTATCTTAACTACAGGTTTTTAAAACTTCCAAGTACTATTGGAATAATGGTGATTGCCATTGTGGTTTCCATTTTCCTGGTTATGTTTGGAGAAACAGTGCTTCCAAGAACTTTCGGACATCTCCATAATCTGATGAACAGCATCGATTTTACAGAGGTATTGATGGGAGCGATGCTTAATTTCCTTCTTTTTGCTGGAGGAATTCATATTAACATTAATGATCTTAAAGAACAATTCCGGCCAGTGCTGATATTTTCTACAGCAGGAGTTGTAATTTCCACTTTTGTAGTAGGTTTTGGAATGTTTTATTTGCTTCCATATGTAGGAATTAAGCTTCCGTTTATCTACTGTCTTGTTTTCGGAGCATTGATTTCTCCTACCGATCCGGTAGCGGTTCTGAGTGTACTGAAGCAAGCAAATGTTTCTAAATCATTAGAGACAAAAGTAGCCGGGGAATCTCTTTTTAACGATGGTATGGCGGTTGTGGTATTTACAGTAGTATTACAGCTTGCCGTTGGAAAAGAAGTAGATCTTGGAGTAGAAAACATTGGATTACTATTGCTTCATGAAGCTGGTGGAGGACTTTTACTGGGTGTTTTACTCGGTTGGGTGACTTCCAGGTTAATGCGTGAGGTGGATGATTATATTATTTCCGTACTGGTAACACTTTCTGTAGTGATGGGTGGTTATCTTATTGCAAGACAAATGCATATTTCAGGGCCATTAACGATGGTTGCTGCAGGATTATTCATGGGGAATTTTAACCGGAACTTCAAAATGAAATCGGTTACTCAGGACTATCTTATCAAATTCTGGGAGCTGATTGACGAAATCCTGAATGCCGTTCTATTCTTATTCATCGGGTTTGAACTTTTAATGATTAAAGACCTGAAGCATTTCATGATTCCTGGATTAGTAGCCATTTTAGTAGTTCTTTTTGCAAGGTTTATTTCCATCTGGGGTCCTACAAAGTTTACCTCTCTCAGACGAAGCTTCAGCCCGCAAACCGTAAAAGTGTTGGTTTGGGGAGGAATCCGCGGTGGTGTTTCCATTGCCTTGGCGATGTCTATTCCTAAAAGTGAGTATAGTGAGATAATCTTAAGTATCACTTATTGTGTGGTAGTGTTCTCCATCATTGTTCAAGGGCTTACCATTGCAAAAGTTGCCAATCCTAAACAGATTGTAAAGGAAGAAGAGGAAAATACTGTTGTAGAGCATAAAGCTTAGTTTTTAAAATCAGGTGATATATGAGTACGGGTATTGTTAAAGAAATACAGGAAGCCCTTGCGGTATTATCCATTCCTGAAAAAGCAGAATTCTTTCCAAGATTTTTCAAAACAGGAGAAGGAGAATATGGTGAAGGAGATTTGTTTCTCGGTGTAACAGTGCCTGATCAGAGATCTGTTGCTAAAGAATATTATTCAAAGATCAATCTAAAAGAACTGAGTGAAATCCTTTCTTCAAAATACCATGAACATCGGCTGACGGCTCTTTTTATGCTGATTTCAAAGTTTGAAAAAACAAAAGATATAGCGGTAAAAGATGGAATCGTAGAATTTTACCTTAGCCATCTTCAATATGTTAATAACTGGGATCTTGTAGATTCCAGTTGTTATAAAATTCTTGGAAGGTATGCTTATGAAAACAAGAAAGAAACACTGTTAAGAGATCTTTCTGAAGCAGAAGAGATGTGGCATAAGAGAATTGCTGTGGTGGGAACCATGCATTATATCAAAAAAGGATCTTATGATCTTACCAAAGAATTCGTAACCAGGAACCTGAAACATTCCCATGACCTGATGCATAAAGCCAATGGCTGGCTGCTGCGTGAAATGGGAAATAAAAATGAGCAGGAGCTCATAGGCTATCTGAACAAATATTATAAAGAAATGCCAAGAACCTGTCTGCGTTATGCCATTGAAAAGCTGGACGAAGATCTTCGTCAGGATTATCTGAAAGGACGTATCTAGATACCCCAAAAAGCGGTAGGTGTTCCGGCTGGAAAAAAGTACCGGAAAACAGCTATTTATGCTCTAAAAATCAAAGATTATAAGGATTTAAGGCCAGAATTGAGTAATTTTGTGGTTTTAAACCCAATCATGAAAAATTTTCTTAAAATATTTCTTTTATTTCTCCCTTTATTATTTCTGACAAGTTGTTTTGACATTCTTGATAAAGTAAATATCAAAGCTGACGGTACCGGGGAATATACCATTATTCTTAACGCCAGTAAGAGTAAAACAAGGCTGGCATCCATCTCCAAGATGGAAACCATCAACGGGAAGAAAGTTCCCAAAAAAGCTGAAATTGAAAAGAAAATCAATGAAGCTGCAACCATTTTTAAAGGAACTCCAGGAATCAGCAATGTGAAAACATCCGTAGACCTGGAGAATTATATCATTAAGCTGAGCTGTAATTTCAAAAAAATTGAAAACATCAATGCAGGTCTGGAAAAACTTAAAACTCAGAAAATATTAGGTAAAATGGTTCCTACACAGGTTTATAGTCAGAATCTTGAGAAAAAAACGTTGACAAGAAATAAAGTCAATACCTTCAAAGAAGATTATGATAAAATGACTAAGGCAGATAAAGAGGTTTTCAATGATGCAAAATATACTTCCATTATGCAGTTTGAAAATACTGTAAAATCACAAACCAATAACACTTACGTGCTTTCACCCAACAAAAAAGCACTTAAGCTGGAGGCTGATATCCTGGATCTTATTCTTCAGAAAAAACAAATACAGAACACGATTCTTTTTCAATAAATTTCTAAACTATAGGCATGAAATCTATCTTAATAAAAACACAAACAATTATTTTCGTACTCTTTGGCTTTACCTTGGGTTTTGCCCAAAACAGCATGAAAATTCCGTCTGACGCCGTATTTTATATGGAAGTTAACGGGAAACAGCTTAACCATAAAATCAACTGGAATAAGCTGAATCCTTTGCTGCACGAACTCAGCAAAAAAGACAAAGAAAAAGTCTCATGGACGGATTATTCCAAAACAGGAATCAAATACGATGCTGTTCAGTATCATTATGCCAGTTTTAATGATTCCATCAAGACTTATAATACCCATTTTATCATTGATAATAAGGAAAAATTCCAGGAGTTTGTTAATTCTATGAAGAAGAAAGGACAGGAGGTATTCAACAGAAAGAATTATTCTTACGTAGACATTGATGATGATATTTTTGTAGCTTGGAACGGGAGCCGTGCTGTTCTCAGTATGATTAGCTATACAAGACCTTATAAAGGAGATCTTTGGGCTGAAGAGGCTGTTACAGACAGTACTGCAGTTGCCGTTGCTGATTCGGCTGTCGTTGCAGCAGATGCTACAGATGTTTATGCAGATGAGCAGGAAAAACCTTTTGATTATAAAGAAGAAATCAAAAATCTGAAGGAAGATATTAAGTATCTGAAAGAAAGTATTAAAGATAATAACAAAGAAATTGCAAGAATTCAGAAAGATATCAAATACCTTCAAAAACATCATAAATATCCTAAAGAGAAAGAAAGTGCAGAGATTCCTTATGAAGAAGGAGAAATGCCTAATGAAGCTTATGATGAAGAAGCGGAAAAAGCTTATCAGAAAGAGCAGGACTCTATCCGCAGGGAAGATTTTAAGATTGTTCAAAAGAATGCTGAAGACAGGTTTGACCAATATTTCAACTCGAATTTAGAAATCGAAGTCCCTAAAGAAATGCTGTCGTTCAGAGATGGTAATTCTGATGTTTTTGTTTATACAGATTATGGAAGGATTGTTAATGAGGGACTTTATGGTAAGGCAACGAAGTATTATTCTTACGGGCAGCTCTTCAAAAATATGTACAATTCCGATCATTCTTACAACCTGTATTTCGATAAAGACAAAGTAAGATTGGTAAATAATTATCAGCATAAAAATTCTGAGATTCAGAAGAGCATGTCTGCAATTTATAAGGGAAAGAAAAACAGAAAGCTTTTGGAACTTATCAATGAAAAAAGTGTTGGTTACTACGCCCTGAATGTAAACGGTGCAAAATGTTTTGATATGATGTACAGCCTTCTTCAGAATTCCGGAGTTAATGACTACAAGAAAGAAATGGAGCTCATCATGGAAACCATGAAAATTATTCTTGATGAAGAAGCTATTGCCAAAATAGCACCAGGAAACGGAATTTTTGTTCTGAATGAATTGAAATCTAAAACAGTAGAATATACGGATTACGAATACGATGCTGATTTCAATGAAAAAGAAGTAAAGAAAACGAAGGAAATTGCAGTTCCTAACTTCACTTTCGCTTTTGCAACGGAGAATGAAGGCTATTGGAACCGTATGTTTGATATGCTGGCTGCCAATAAGAAATTCTCTAAAAGATTCTCTAAAAAAGGAAACTTATACACCTTTAAAGAAGAGAAAGAAGGAGGATATATTGACCAATTATTCTTTACTGTAAAAGATGGAGTGGTATATCTGATGAGTTCTGCAGATAATATGTTATCGACAAATCAATCTGATATTTCCAGAAAATGGGCGAAAGATTCTGCTAAATATCCTTTATCCGGAAGATTGGATCTTCAGAAGCTTTTAACAGGTCTAGACAAAGAATTTAAGAGTCCTAAAGAAAGAAAAACATTGGATGCTATTAGAAAAAATATAGGAGAACTGTACTATAAAACAGAAGTGAAAGGGGAGAGCATTCAGACTGAAATGAATTATAATATCAAAGATTCTTCTGAGAACAGTTTGATGTATTTCTTCGATATATTCGATCAGATTTTTAAAACAAAAGAAACAGAAAAGAAATCACCTATACTATAGATGAAAAAAAAGAAGATCATTGTCCCGTTACTTGTATTGCTAGCCGTTGCAGTATACTTTGTGGTTTTTCATAAAGATAAAAGCCTCAGATATATTCCTGAAAATGCAGATGCGGTTGTTTTAATCGATAGTAAGAAACTAATGGGACAATACCTCTTCAGCTTGGCAACACATCCTTCAGAGTGGTCTGGAGGTGATATAAAAAGCAAAAATTCCACCTCATTCAAAGATTCAGGAGTCAGAATTCCGGATTTTTTGCAGATTTTCCATATTAAAGACACTAAGTTCTCAGAATGGTATAGCGTTTTAGAGCTTAAAGATCCTCAAAAGTTCATTGCTTTTTTAAAGAAGCGGAATTTTACTGATAATGGAAATAACCGTTTTCAGAAGGAACAATTTTTCTTTGTAATAGAAGGTAATCATTGTATAGCAGGTACTTCTGATCTTGCTTTTGAAACGATTAATAAAAAGCTTCTTCAAACACCTTTAAATCCTGCTAGAAATGCAGAAGAGTTTATTCAAAATACAGTAGGAAGTATTTCATTCATTTCAGGACAGAAAATTCAGAATTTTTCTATTGAACTGCATGATGATGAAATTGAGATCAAAAATAATTCAAACCAGAAGATTTTTAATGCAATTGCCTCCAAACTTCAGAAAAGTGATCAATTTCTGGAAATGGAATTAGATCAGGAGAACATCAGAAACTTCAGCCGTTTTTTCAATAAAAGCATTGCAGATTCTTCACAAGCTACTTTCTTAAGAGCTATTGCTGATCTTGAGCAGGTAAATGATACCATTGTCAGCTATGAATTTGATGATAATTTTAATGAAGTTGAAAAAAAGACCTTTCAGAAGATTACACAGCCTAATTATAGTATTGATATTCAAAGTAAAGATGCGGAGAAGACATGGGCCTATTTTCAATCTGAAAAATGGATAAATGGAGAAAATCAATTCACGGCAATTCCTTTCCAGCCTAATGAAATAACTAAAAATAATAACGGAGTTGTTATAAAATCTACAAGAAGGCCTGTGGTTATAGCTCCTCAATTAAAAGAAAACTATATCCTGATTCGAAACAATTCTTTGTTGTATTCATCTTTGAAAACATTGAGTAATACAGAGAAAAAAGTTATTTCTGATATTGATTATGTGCTGTATGGGAATAAATCACAGGATTATTGGCTGAAAATAAAAGCGAAAAAAGGAAATTTACCCTTAATTTTACGGTGGTAACCTGGAAACTGAAAAAATCCTTTAATGGCTCCATCAGAAATTGCTTTGCTCAAGACCTGTACACATTATTTTTTACATTTTGTGTTTCCTGTCTTTATTGCGTTGGTCTTTTATCCTAAGAACTGGAAGAAGGCATATTTTATATTATTGGCAACAATGCTGGTAGATCTGGATCATCTTTTTGCCAATCCTATCTTTGATCCTTCGAGAGAAAGTATCGGTTTTCACTTTTTACATTCCTATTATGCCATTGCGGTGTATTTTTTGCTGCTGTTTTTTAGAGGAAATATCAGAATTGTCGCTATCGGATTGCTTTTTCATATGTTGACAGATTACCAGGACTTTAACTTCTGGCCTCATTAAAATAACATTAATATTTTCTTTTGATCTTGAAAATATTATAGATTTTTTGTATTTTGTAGTCACTATATGAGACTTAAAGAACTTTTACATTACACCTATATTTTTCCTGTCCTTGCGGTAGGGTACTACTTTTCCGGACTGATGGGAACCGGCGTTATTTATGATATTATTGCCGGCGTTTTACTTATTGGGAGTGTTCTATCGGCAGTACACCATGCGGAAATGGTGGCTCATAAAGTAGGAGAACCTTTCGGAACCATTATCCTTGCTCTTTGTATTACCATTATTGAAGTAGCCTTAATCATCTCACTGATGGTTGCCGGCGGAGATCAGGCGATCACGCTGGCCAGAGATACCGTTTTCGCCGCCGTAATGCTGATCCTGAACGGAATTTTAGGGATCTGTATTCTGGTAGGAGGCGTCAAATACCATGAACAGTTCTTTGCAAGAACCTCAGCCACTACTTATCTGGTAAGTATCGTTTCCATTTTAGTGCTTACCCTTGTACTTCCTAACTTTACTTCAAGTGTTAACGGGCCTTTTTATAACGAAGCACAGCTTATTTTCATATCTATTGCCTGCCTTGCTATTTATGGAGTTTTCCTGATGGTACAGACGGTAAGGCACAGAAGCTACTTTGTTGTTCCCGATGAACATCCTGAAGAACATTATATTCCTACTTTAACAAAAACGCTTATCAGCTTTGGATTCCTGGTGGTTTGCCTGATTATTGTTGTTTTAATGGCAAAAGGACTTTCAGATACTATTGAAGGAATGGTACAGAGCGTAGGAGCTCCAAAATCACTTGTTGGGGTAATTATTGCAGCGGTTGTTCTTCTTCCGGAAGGAGTTGCGGCCATCAGAGCAGCAAGAAGTAATCAGATACAATCCAGTTTAAATCTGGCATTGGGATCTGCATTGGCAAGTATCGGATTAACAATTCCAGCTGTTTCTGTAGTTTGTATTATGTACGATATTCCTTTAGTTTTGGGATTGGATAAGAAAGATGTCATTCTTCTTTCCCTATCAGTCTTTATCGTTATGCTTTCATTAAGCCGTGGAAAGACAAATATCCTGTATGGAACCGTGCTTTTAGTGAACCTTGCTGCGTATATCTTTACGGTGATTGTTCCTTAAGAAGAGTCTCATAACATGAATCACGGAGCTTGTTAAAGTCTTCGGGCTAATTCCATTTTAAAGGCCATCAGCTTGGCTATATTTTCAGATTTATAGATGGCCATATCAGCATTTTCACCTACGAAATTTTCTTCAATGGTGGTTCTCCATAGTTCCAGCCATCTGTCGAAATGTTTTTGTTCCATAGCTTGTATTTCGTTGATCGGAAAATGTACTCCCATTGGATTTCCTTTGTAAGTCATCTGCCCAAAAAGGATAGATTCCCAAAATGAATACATCTTAGGAAGGTGTTTGTCCCAATCTACTTTGGCAATATCATTGAAGAAGAAACCAATAGTTTCATCTTTTACTACTTTAGCATAAAATGAATTAACCAGGTGTTCAATGTCTTCTCTTGATTTAAGCTTTTTCATATCCCAAATTTACTGTAAAATCAAATTGAATAAGTAAAGGATTCAATTGATAAAATTCATGAAAACAATATTTTATCTTTGTATCCGGAATAGGATGAAGGTCATGGTTAATAAATTAAACTATTAAAAAACAAATGAGATAAGATGACAAGAGGATTCAAAAAAAAGATCCGCCAGAAGAACACTGAGAACAGTGGCTTCGGAAGCAATGCCTCAGGAAGATTCATCAATAAAGATGGCCTGCCGAATGTAAAAAGAACGGGTGTGAATGTTTTCAACAGCCTGAGTTGGTATCATACCATGTTGAATCTGTCTTCGTTCCGTTTTATTTCGTATCTCGTTGTAGCCTATATCCTGATAAATCTTGTATTTGCAATGATCTATTATCTGATTGGAGTAGAACATCTTACAGGAATTGATAAAAGTGATCCGCTGAATGAATTTATTGATGTATTCTTTTTCAGTTCTCAGACGTTTACTACAGTTGGATATGGAAGAATTGCTCCTGTGGGCTTTTTAGCTAGTTTGGTAGCTACTTTTGAAGCTTTTCTGGGATTGCTTACCTTTGCCATTGCAACAGGTCTTTTTTATGGACGATTTTCAAGGCCGAGGGCTTATTTAAGATTTTCTGATATTGCGGTAATTGCTCCTTTTGAAGATAGTACGGCTTTAATGTTCAGATTAGCACCTTATAAGAACAATGCATTGACGGATGCTGATGTGATTGTTTCTACAGCGATTGAAGTGATTGAAAATGATGTTCCCAAAAGCAATTTTTACAGACTGGAAACTCATTTAAGTAAGATCAATACTCTGGCGTTGAACTGGACGGTTGTTCATAAGATCAATGAAAGTTCACCATTCTACGGCTTCTCTGAGGATGATTTTAAAAGCACGGATATTGAAATTATTGTTCAGGTAAGGGCATTTGACGAAGTATTTTCCAATACTGTAGTGCAGAGATCTTCCTATGTAACAGGAGAAATTGTATACGGAGCAAAATTTGTCCCGATGTATTATCCGGATAGAAAAAATCTTGCTACCATTTTAGATCTTGATAAGATCAATCAATATCAAAAAACAGATCTTCCTGTTCAGTCAGGAAATAAAGAATAAATGAATTTAGATTTTTATAAAAAACAAGCTTTACAAAAGCAGAAAGAACATAAAAAATTTCTGGACGGATTAAAGAAAAAGCCGCCCAAAAACCTCGATTATATAGTGCAGGAGACCCATGATGAAGTTTTTGATGAGATAGACTGTTTACAGTGCGCTAATTGTTGTAAAACCACTGGTCCGCTATATACTGAAAAGGATATCGAACGTATTGCGAAGCATCTACGAATGAAATCGGCTGATTTTGAAGCCAAATTTTTAAGAGTGGATGAAGACAATGATAAAGTACTTCAGAATCTCCCTTGCTATTTTCTGAATAGTGATAATACCTGTTCTATCTACGAAGTAAGGCCAAAAGCCTGCAGAGAATATCCTCATACGGATCGTAAAAAGATTTACCAGATCAATAATCTGATGTTGAAAAATACGGTGATTTGTCCGGCTGCTTTTGAATTTGTAGAGAAAATGATGAAGAATATCGGAAAATAAAGACTGAATAAAAACTAATAATAACTGTTAAAGCATTTATGATTAGTTTTAAAACCATAAAAGACTAAAAATAGTCATTCTTTGAGCCTTGAGAGGCTCTTTTTTTATGCTTGTGTGTTCTTTTTTATTTTTACAAATTCCTCTTAAAAAGTGATAAAGTCCGTTAAATAAGTTACTTACACATAATTTTTATAAATGACACTCCGTTTAGTTTAAACAATCATTTAAATATTACATTATGAAAAAGTTATTTTTAACGGCAGCGTTTACATTAGTCGGAGTAATCGCAGTATCGGCTCAAACACAAACCCAAACTCAGAAGCCAGCTGAAAGCACCACTAATAACCAGACAACAACAACTCAAACACAGCCGCAGACATCAGAGACCAAAACGGATTGGAATTCTACCACTACCACAACAAGTGGACAAAATACCACCGCAACGGAAGCATCAACAGCAACACCTGCTGGGGAAGCTACTGTGAGTACAGGAACTACGATGGAAGCCACTAAACCTGCAGAAGCAACAAAAGAGCAAAAGAAATCTAAAAAGAAAAAGTGATAGTACTTTAGCAAACACTAGTCTGAATCCTGAAATCTTGTATTTCAGGATTTTTTTTGTTCAATTTCTTTGATTTTGAAAGACACAATCTTGTTAATCAGATCTAATGGAATATCTTCATCTATTGGAAACTGTACAGCTCCTTTAGAAAATTTGTAATTCCTTTCTGCAAAATCTGTCTCAAAATTCTTAATTCCTTCAGCTCCGGGATAAAATCCGATATGCTTTTTATAACCGGCAAAATAAACCAAAGGCTTGCATTTATATTTAAAAGCAGGCATCTGATAGCCGATATATTCTTCAAGATCCGGAATCTGGGAATGGAGGGCTTTTCTTAGTTCAAGAAGCTTTTCCTGAACATTGATAGGGAATAAAAGGATGTAATCATCAATATTTTTAAAGGTGGTTTTCATACTTATAAAAATAAAAAAAGTGCTGCATATAGCAGCACTTTCTCCTTTCACTTTTTACTTTTTTCCCATTATCCCGGGAACAGGCTATATCAAAAAAGGTCGGGAGTTTTTCCCAACCTTTATTATTTTTTATACCACTCCTTGAGCTAACATTGCTTCTGCTACTTTTACGAAGCCCGCAATATTTGCACCTTTTACGTAGTTTACATACCCATCTTCGTCTTTTCCATAATCTCTACAAGCCTTGTGGATACCGATCATGATTTCCTTTAATCTTGCATCAACTTCTTCAGAAGTCCAGTTAAGACGGATAGAGTTCTGAGTCATTTCTAATCCTGAAGTAGCAACACCTCCAGCATTGGAAGCTTTACCAGGAGAGAATAATACTTTATTGTCTAAGAAATAGTTGATAGCGTCTAGTGTAGAAGGCATGTTAGCCGCTTCTGTTACACAAACACATCCGTTTTCAACTAATTTTCTTGCATCGTCTAGATCTAATTCGTTTTGAGTAGCTGAAGGGAATGCTACGTCACACTTCACTTCCCAAGGACGTTTTCCAGCATGGAATTCAGCAGATGGATATTTTTTAGCATAGTCTTCAGCTCTGTTGTTCCCTGAAGATCTAAGTTCTAATAAATAATCGATCTTTTCTCCACTAATACCATCTTTATCATAGATATATCCGTCAGGACCAGAGATTGTTACTACTTTAGCACCAAGTTCTGTAGCTTTTTTGATAACTCCCCAGGCTACGTTTCCGAAACCTGATACTGTTACCGTTTTTCCTTGGAAATCCTGTCCGATTGTTTTAAGCATCTGCTCAGCGAAGTATACTACTCCGTATCCTGTAGCTTCAGGACGGATTAATGAACCTCCGTAAGCAAGTCCTTTCCCTGTAAGAACTCCCGTAAATTCGTTTCTGATTTTCTTGTATTGTCCGAATAGGTAACCAATTTCTCTTGCTCCTACACCGATATCTCCTGCAGGTACGTCTGTTTCAGGACCGATGTGTTTACATAATTCTGTCATGAAAGCCTGGCAGAAACGCATTACTTCCATATCAGATTTACCTTGTGGATCGAAATCTGAACCTCCTTTACCACCACCCATTGGAAGAGTAGTTAAAGAGTTTTTAAACACTTGCTCAAAAGCTAAGAACTTAAGAACTGATAAGTTTACAGTAGGGTGGAAACGGATTCCTCCTTTGTATGGTCCAATAGCAGAGTTCATTTGGATTCTGAAACCTCTGTTAACCTGAATTTCTCCTTTATCGTCAACCCATGGAACTCTGAAGATAATAATTCTTTCAGCTTCAGCCATTCTTTCAAGCAGCTTCATTCCGTTATATTCTTTTCTCGTAGCAATGAATGGAATTACTGTTACGGCAACTTCTTTTACAGCCTGTAAGAATTCCGGTTCGTTAGGATTTTTTGCTTCAATTTTTGCAATAAACTCTTGGATTTTCTGGTCAATATTATATTGTTCCATATATTAAGGTTGAATATTATTGTCAACAAATTTAATTTTTTTTTCAAGATTCACAACACTCTATTTTAACATTGTTAAAAATTAAATAATAATGTTTTGAAATATTATTAAATTGATAATTTGTGATTAAAATTTGTTAAAAATTAAATGTTATGTATGAAATAATGCAGTATTAAGAAATCGTTAATTCTCAATTTGCGATAAATTGTCTCCCGGAAAATGATTTTACTTTCCCTAAAAGCTCCAATTCTAAAATAATCGGTAAAATTTTGTGAGAGGGAAGGTCAGTTTCCTGTGCAAGATCATCCAGAGAAATCTGTGGGCTCTGTTTGATGAATTGATAAATAGTTTCCTGAATTTCAGTTAATTGTATCGTTGTTTCGCTGTAAGGGAAAAGCTCTGCAATTTTTTCTTTTGGATTATTGAAGCCAAGCATGCTTACCAGATCTTTGATGGTAGAAATCGCTGTTGCTTTGTTATGCAGAATCAATTGATTACAACCTTGGCTATGAACATCAGTAATTTTTCCCGGAAGCGCAAAAACATCTCTGTTATAATCATTGGCGAAGGCAGCCGTGCTTACAGAACCACCTCCAAACCCTGTTTCCACAACAATGGTTGCAGGAGAAAGTCCGGCAACAATCCTATTTCTCTGAATAAAATTTTCACGGTCCGGTTTTCTTGCTGAATTGAATTCGGTTAACAAGACACCTCCTTCCTGAAGAATTTTCTCTGATAGTTTCCTGTTTTTAGCAGGGTATAAGAATTCAAAACCATGAGCAAGAACTGCAATAGTAGGTTTCTTATTCAGGATAGATTGCTCATGAACTTCTTTATCAACTCCTAAGGCAAGGCCGCTTACAGAAACATATTGGCAAGATTGTGTGGCTTCAAAAAAGTCTCCGATAAACTGTTTTCCATAAGGAGTTATATTGCGGGTTCCCACAATACTTATTTTTTGATGGGATTCATCAATGCTCCCTTTTTGATAGAGGATTGCAGGAGCATCAATGCATTCATTAAGAAGAGAGGGTATTTCCCCAAGATGTCTTAATTTGATTTGGATACTGTTCTTCTCACAAAACGAAAGTTCTTTTTCTGCAAACTTCAGATGGCTTTCATTCCCAATATCAGCAACTGTTTTTGGGCCAATTCCTTCCAGCTTTTTATATTCTCTCTTTGCTTTTTTCCATGCATTTTCTGCACTTCCAAATGTTCTTACAAGTTTATGGAAATTGATGTCACCAATCTGGCTGCTTTCGCGTAAAGCAATAGCATATAAATATTCTTCGGAAATCATGTGTGTTTTTTATCAAATGTAATGAATTAAGTTTTATTTTCTTCTTAATTCATCCAAACGATCCCAAATATCATCTCTTTTTTTGTAAGGAAGTTCCATAAAGTCTTCCGGATGGTTTTCTTTATATTCCTGCCATAATTTATCATCCTTTTCACTATAGTAATTGGGATACTCCCAAATGAATTTTTTCTTTTTCTCACCTATATTTTTAAAAGCAAAAGCAATAATACTCCCTACAATAGCACCGGAAAGGTGTGCCTGCCAAGATATTTTGCTGGGTTCCTGCATATTGTAGAATAGCTCTTCAGGAAGCATACCCCACACTAAACTTCCGTAATATAAAACAACAAGCAAAGAAATGGTCAGAAGCTTCATATTCCATTTGAAAACACCACTGAAAAAGAGGAAAAAGGCCAGTACATATACTACACCGCTGGCTCCAATGGTACAGGTGTACATATACTCTCCGGTCATAATATCTATAGGAGGAAGAAGCCATACCAAAAGTCCCGTGGCTATCCATCCGATAAAGAAAACCTTGTTGGCCACTAAGGGATAGAATTGATACAACAGAAACATGAGTGCGGCTATAGGAATAGAGTTGCCTATAATATGATCTATATTTCCATGTAAAAGAGGAGACGTAAGGATTCCCAAAAGTCCTTCCGGAACAAGAGGAATAATGGCTCCGAAGCAACTTCCAAAAAAGCCATGCATTTGTAAAAAATATCCGAACCACATTGCAGACAGCATCAGCAAAGGGTATATAATCGCTCTTTTGGAAATTACATTTTTAAACATGGAGATTGTACGTCAAATCAAAAGCCAATAGTAAATTTCGGAAAATTTGTCGACGAAACAGTTTTTACCCGCTTGATTTTAAGACAAAAGGTATCAAATTTGATTTTTAAGCCAATTATTTTGGCATTGATTGTATTGAAGTGTTTTGTTGTCAGTAGGTTGAAAACAGAAAAAGTACATTGTTTATCGGGAAATTTTACCTCTGAAAAAAATTATATTAATATTTTTGCATTGAAAATTATTTAGAGTAATGAAGAAGTTTTTATTGATTCTTTCCATATTCATGGGGATTTATGCAAGTGCACAAGAAGAATTAAAAAAAGATTCCGTAGTGGTAGACACAGTAAAATACTGGTCGGTGTTAGGAAAAAACACTTTAATGATTAACCAGGCTGCCTTTTCAAATTGGGTAGGAGGTGGAGCCAATAACGTAGGGTGGCTTGCCGGTATCAATTATAATATTACCTATGAAAAAGACAATGACCTTTGGGAAAATATTATTATTCTTGGATATGGGCAGAATGATACCAAAGGATTGGGAATAAGAAAGACCCAGGATGTTATCAATGTTTCTACCAATTACGGGCGAAAGTTTTCCAAAAGCTGGTATTTCTCTTTAGGAGCTGGTTTGCAGTCCCAGTTTGCTCCGGGATACGAGGATGGTAATAATCCGGAAGCGAAAAAAATCTCAAACTTTATGGCTCCAGGCTATCTGAACGTAGGTATGGGTATCACATACAGGCCGAATGATGACTTAACCGTAACTTTACGTCCTACCAATGCCAGATGGACTTTTGTGTTGGATAAAGAACTTCAGCTTGCCGGAAATTATGGTTTAAAAACTGATGGAGCAACTTCATTGCTACAATTTGGTTTCCTGGGAACGGCCGTTTATAAGCTTAAGATTATGGAAGATATTCACTTAACCAATACAGCCTCTGTCTTTTCAAATTATCTGGATCGTCCTGACCGATTGGTGCTTGCTTATGGAGCGCTTCTGAATCTGAAAGTCAATAAATATATCTCATCAAATATCTCATTGGATTTACTGTACGATCACAATCAGATTGAAAAAACACAGCTAAAACAAACATTGGGAATTGGTTTTGCCTATACCCTTGATAATGGAGTCAAACGTTCGGACCGTAAAGATAGTCAGTGGTGGATCAAAAAATAAATCAGTAATATTATTTCAATAATAAAGCACTTCATTTTGAGGTGTTTTTTTATTTTGAAACTTTTGTATTTAAGTTGTTTTAAGTTCGCTAAGTTGATGATCTATATTTAAATAATTTATTTCCAGTGTTTTGTAGGAGTGAAAACATGTTGAATCAATTCATTTTAAGGTGAGTTTTATCTTGGCGTAAATTATTATTTATACATTTGTAGGAAATCGTTAATTATGAAAAAAGTTTTATTGATCGCTTCTGTTTCTTTTGCGGCTATGGCTATGGCGCAGGAAACAAAAACTGATGCTCCTGCAACAGACACCGTTAAAGCCTGGTCTATCCAGGGACAAAATACTTTAATGCTTAACCAGGCCGCCTTTTCAAACTGGGTAGGTGGTGGAGCCAACAACGTAGGATGGCTTGCTGGTGTTAATTACAACCTTACTTATGAGAAAGGTAAAGATCTTTGGGAAAATATTATTATTCTTGGTTACGGGCAGAACAACACGCAGGGTACGGGAGTAAGAAAAACCCAGGATGTTATCAATCTTTCTACAAACTATGGTAGAGAATTCGCTAAAAACTGGTATTTCTCTGCTGGTGCTGGACTTCAGACTCAATTTGCTCCGGGATACGAGGATGGTAATAATCCGGATGCTAAGAAAATTTCAAACTTTATGGCTCCGGGATATCTGAATCTGGGTGCAGGGGTTACTTATCGTCCAAATGATAATTTTACTGTTACCCTACGTCCGGCGAATGCCAGATGGACTTTTGTGTTGGATAAAGATCTTCAAAAAGCAGGAACTTACGGACTTAAAAATGATGGGGATTCTTCTCTTTTCCAGTTCGGTTTCCTGGGAACTGCGATGTACAAGCTGAAAATTATGGAGAACATTACTTTGCTTAATACGGCTTCTGTATTCTCAAACTATCTGGATCATCCGGAAAGATTAGTTCTTGGATATAGCGGGGTTTTAAGTATGAAAATCAATAAATATATTTCCACGAATGTAACTTTAGATTTGTTATACGATCACAACCAGATATGGAAAACGCAGTTGAAACAAACTCTGGGAGTTGGTTTAGCATATAATTTTGATAACGGAAAGAAACGTTCAGAAAATAAAGACAATCAAAGCTGGCTGAAAAAATAATTTCAAGCTATAAAACAATAAAAAAGCACTTCTTTTGAAGTGCTTTTTTATGTATCAATATATTAACGATTAAAATTCTATATCTACTTCCAGTTTCTCAGCCAAAAGCTTTGAAATTTTCTCTTTTAGAGGCTCAATATCGATGTTTTGCATGGCATCATTAGCAAAGGCATATAGAAGCAAAGCCTGAGCTTCTTTCTTAGAGATTCCTCTGGCTCTTAAATAGAACAGGGCATCTTCATTAAGCTGGCCTACTGTACATCCGTGAGAACATTTTACATCATCAGCAAAAATCTCTAACTGAGGTTTTGTGTCAATACTAGCGCCTTCACTTAGCAATACGTTATTGTTCTGCTGATAAGCATTGGTCTTCTGAGCAATTTTATCAACAAAAACTTTTCCGTTGAAAACTCCGTGAGCATTGCCATCAAAGATTCCTTTGTAGTTCTGATAACTCTCACAGTTCGGGAAGTTGTGGTGAACTGCTGTATGATGATCTACCAACTGATCTTTCCCAATAATGGTGATTCCGTTCATGAATGAATTGATATTGGATCCATTATGAATAAAATCAAGGTTGTTTCTTACCAGTTTACCTCCGAAAGAGAATGTATTTACAGTCGTTAAACTGTCTTTCTCCTGTTTTGCAAAGGTATTATCTACAAGGTAAGAAGTATTGTTATCGTTCTGAAGTTTGTGCCAGTCTGCTTTTGCATTTGGGTAAGTGAAGATTTCCGTCACAGAGTTGGTGAACACATACGTGTCATCAAAATTGTGATGGCTTTCAATAACTTCAACTTTAGCTCCTTCTTCTACGATCAATAAATTTCTTGTATTGTAGAATGTATTTTCTTCCTGATTCTGAGAAATGTAGAAAACATGAATTGGCTTTTCAATCACTACGTTTTTAGGAACTTTCAAAAAGAAACCATATTTGCAGTAAGCAAGGTTTAAGTTTGTGAAAGCTGAATCTTTGGAAGCAATGGTATTGAAATATTTTTCAAATACCTCTTTATGTTTATCATCATTCAATGCGTAATTGAATGAAAGGAACTCTACATTTTCAATAGAAACTTTAGAAAGTTCTTTGTGAAGTTTACCGTTTACGAAAACAATCCAATCAAAATTTTCTTCACCAAGGTGCAATTCATCAAATTGTTCTTTAGTGATGTTGTGGTTTTCTTTCGGGAAGAAGTTGTAGCTTTTTTCCGTGATCTCCTTTAGATTGGTATATTTATATTCTTCGTCTTTTTTTGTCGGAAAACCAATGTTTTCAAACTTCTGAAGAGCAGCTTTTCTATCGTCATCCAGAAATCTGTGACGAAGGCTCTCCAAAAACTCATTATGGTTTTCAATGATTTGTTCTTTTAAACTCATTGTTTATTTGAAATTTGAGATTTGAGATTTGAAATTATAGACGGTTAAATTTATTTCCGTTATGTTCAGTAGTTTTTAAGTACTTCATAAATCCTGAAATCATTTTTGATAAATCCGCATAATCTTTTTTCAAATCATTAAATTCATTTTCGTTAATAAAATTTCTATCAAATGCTCTGATTAATTGTGATCTTACCTCACCACATGAACCTTTTGACATTGATAGAAAGTTAATAAACTCTTTATTTCCCTCCCTTTCAAAACCTTCTGCAATATTATCCATGACAGAAGCCGATGATCGGTCGATTTGATTTTTAATATTTTGACTGCAATTTGAATTTTGTATTACTGAGATATAAATTTTTTGGCACAATTCTCAGGATTTCTTCCAAATGTCTAAATCCTCAAAGTTGTTTATTGTTGCCATAATTTCAAATCTCAAATTAAATTTCAAATTAATTTAAAAGCCAGTCGTATCCTTTTTCTTCAAGCTCTAATGCTAAAGATTTATCACCAGTTTTGATGATTTTTCCGTTAGCAAGAACGTGAACAAAGTCAGGTTGAATATAGTTAAGCAATCTTTGATAGTGTGTAATCAAAAGAACTGCGTTTCCTTCGTTTTTAAAAGCATTTACACCGTCTGCAACAATTCTCAGTGCATCGATGTCTAATCCTGAATCTGTTTCATCCAGAATCGCTAATTTCGGGTCAAGCATCATCATCTGGAAGATCTCGTTTCTTTTCTTTTCACCTCCTGAGAAACCTTCGTTCAGAGATCTTGAAAGGAAATCTTTTTTGATTCCTAATTTTTCAGATTTTTCACGGATTAATGCAAGCATTTCTTTTGCCGGCATTTCTTCCAATCCGTTTGCTTTTCTTGTTTCGTTTAAAGCAGCTTTGATGAAGTTCGTTACAGAAACTCCCGGGATTTCCACTGGATACTGGAAAGATAGGAAGATTCCTTTGTGTGCTCTGTCTTCAGGAGCATCTTCAATGATGTCTTCTCCCTGGAAAAGGATTTCTCCACCTGTCACTTCGTAATCTTCTTTTCCAGCGATTACAGAAGAAAGGGTAGACTTACCAGCTCCGTTTGGCCCCATGATAGCGTGAACTTCTCCTGGTTTTATTTCAAGGTTGATCCCTTTTAATATTTCTGCGCCATCTTCAATTTTGGCGTGAAGGTTTTTAATTTCTAACATTTTATTTGCTTAAACAAATTATTTTTGAATTCGATATACTAAACTTTCAGGTTGACCGGGAACGTCATTTAGGGTTCCGATTTTGATCATACCTGCCTTTTCTAAAACTTTAACAGAAGCTAAATTACTGGGACGGACAATGGCAAATATTTCTTCTTTATTGTCTTCATTAACCCCCAATTCTATAGCTTTCTTTGTGAATTCTGTGGCATATCCTTTCCCCCATGCCTGGGAAGCAAAACGATAGCCTAAATTCAATTTTTCTTCTTCTCCGTAGAGTTTATAGCTCAGTCCGCCAAAACCTATTACATTTTCAGGGCTTTCCTTTTCTGCAATTGCCCAGCTTCCGAAATGATACGTTTCCCAATGTTCAAGCATTTTGGTAAATGTACCTTCTGCTTTTTGAAAACTCATAGGGCCGCTTGGGTTATGAATATTGGTTTCAGGGTCATGATTAATTTCGAAGAATTTTTCAAAATCTTCTTTTGTAGGTTTTCTTAAAATTAATCTTTCTGTAGCTATCATTATTTATCCTACTGATCCTTCTAATGAAATCTCAAGTAACTTCTGTGCTTCAATAGCAAATTCCATTGGAAGTTTATTAAGAACTTCTTTACTGAAACCGTTTACGATCAAAGCAATTGCTCTTTCCGTATCAATACCTCTTTGGTTACAGTAGAAAATCTGATCTTCTCCAATTTTTGAAGTGGTTGCTTCGTGCTCCAGCTGTGCAGTAGGATCTTTAATTTCAATGTAAGGGAAAGTATGTGCACCACATTCATTACCCATCAATAAAGAATCACATTGAGAGAAGTTTCTTGCTCCTTTTGCAGAAGGCATCACTTTTACCAGTCCTCTGTATGAGTTCTGAGATTTTCCTGCAGAAATACCTTTAGAAATAATCGTTGATTTGGTATTTTTTCCAATGTGGATCATTTTTGTTCCTGTATCTGCATATTGGTGATTGTTGGTTACCGCGATAGAGTAGAACTCACCAATAGAGTTATCACCTTTCAGAATACAAGATGGATATTTCCATGTTACAGCAGAACCTGTTTCAACCTGAGTCCATGAGATTTTTGCATTTCTTTCGCAAAGTCCTCTTTTCGTTACAAAGTTGAATACCCCACCTTTTCCTTCTTCATTACCAGGGTACCAGTTTTGTACCGTTGAATATTTAATTTCAGCGTTGTCTAATGCGATCAGTTCCACTACCGCAGCGTGAAGCTGGTTCTCATCTCTTGACGGTGCTGTACATCCTTCAAGGTAAGAAACATAACTTCCTTCATCTGCAATCACAAGAGTTCTTTCAAACTGTCCTGTTCCTGCCTGGTTGATACGGAAGTAAGTGGACAGTTCCATCGGACATTTTACTCCTTTAGGAATATAGCAGAAACTTCCGTCAGAGAATACTGCGGAGTTTAATGCTGCATAGAAGTTATCTCCTCTAGGAACTACTTTTCCAAGATATTTTCTTACTAAATCAGGATGGTTTTTAATAGCCTCAGAAATAGAACAGAAAATAATTCCTTTTTCTGCCAATGTATCCTGGAATGTGGTTTTCACAGAAACTGAGTCCATTACAATGTCTACTGCAACTCCTGAAAGTCTTTTTTGCTCCTCAATGTTAATCCCTAGCTTTTCGAAAGTTTTCAATAACTCCGGATCTACTTCATCAAGGCTGGCCAATTCAGGCTTAACTTTTGGAGCAGCGTAGTAACGGATCGCTTGAAAATCCGGTTTTTCATATTTGATATTCGCCCAAGTAGGCTCTACCATTTTCTGCCAGATTTTGAAAGATTCCAAACGCCATTCAGTCATCCATTCCGGTTCCTCTTTTTTAGCAGAGATGGCACGGATGATATCCTCATTTAAACCAATCGGGAAATCTTCATAATCAATTTTGGTTTCCCAACCGAATTCGTATTTTTTATTTTCTAGATCGACTCTTAAATCGTCTTCAGTATATTTACTCATTATAATTTTTTAGATTTCAGATTTAGACATCATATTTTTGAAGTCTAGGATCTTATGTCTTTTCTCTAAAGACTAAATGATTCTCCACATCCACATGTTCTGGATGCGTTCGGGTTGTTAAAAACAAACCCTTTTCCGTTCAATCCTCCTGAATATTCAAGAGTGGTTCCTGCTAAATAAAGGATGGATTTTTTATCTATAATAATTTTAATGTTATTATCTTCAAAAATCTGATCTGTTTCTGTTTTTTGGTTGTCAAACTTTAAAACATACTCTAAACCAGAGCATCCGCCACTTTTTACCCCAACTCTTATATAATCTTCAGCAGGGTTAAAACCATCTTCCGTCATCAACTGGATGGCTTTCTCCTTTGCATGGTCTGATACTTTTATCATTGTATTTATTTAGAATGATTTAATGACGCAAAAATACGAACAAAAATCAGGATATAAAAATCAGCATTTTTATTTTATCAATTTTTATCATTGATGAGTTTAACCTTGGTAATCTTTTGAAATCCAAAACATAAATTGACTTGAATATGAAAAGAATAGGCATTATTGCTCTGGCGCTGTTTATACAGCAGGTTTCTGCACAAACTAACCGGTTTGTATATCAGGTAACCATGAAGCCGGACGCTGAAAATAAAGCAGATATTAAAACCGAAAATGCTTATCTTGATATTTCTCAGGACAAATCGGTTTTTTATTCTGAAAACAGAATAAAAAGGGACTCTATCATGCAGAAAGCCTTTCAGAGCGGTGGCGGAAGAGGAAGTATCAGCAGGGATCAAATGGAAGGTCTTAGATCCAATATCAATTATTCGGTAGAGAAAGATAAAACCAGTCAGAAAACTTATTTTAAAGACAGAATAGGAAGGGATATTTATTTGTATGAGGAAGACAGACCTTTAAATTGGAAAATTTCTTCTGAAACAAGAAAAATAGGTGATTACAAGGTTCAGAAGGCAGAAACAGATTTTGCCGGAAGAAAATGGACAGCATGGTTTACCACAGATCTTCCTTATCAGGACGGCCCTTATAAGTTTGGTGGGCTTCCAGGACTGATTGTAAAAGTGGAAGATGATAAAGGGGATTATTCTTTCGATCTGATGAAGAATTATAAAATTGCAGAACTTCCCGCTTTAAATCAGTTCGGAAATACTTTAAAAGTAAAAAGAAGTGATTTTGTAAAGCAACAGCAAAAGTTTAAAACAGACCCGATGTCATTTATGAATCAAGGATCAGGTGGTGGTATGGCCACTACGATGCGAATAGGTGGCGGAAGAGGTCCGGGAGGAGGAAATCAGGATCCTGCTGATATGAGAAAACGAATGGAAGAAAGAGTGAAGGAAGAAGCTAAAAAGAACAGCAATCCGATTGAGTTACAATAAGAAATGTATTCTCACTAAACCTAACAGGTTTCCAAAACCTGTTAGGTTTAAATCAATAGGATAGAAGAAATAAAGTAAGCTTTATTCAATAGCAAGAAAATAAAAATCGCCAGTGAAAATTTTCACTGGCGATTTTTATATAATGTAAGTCTATTTTTATTTTAAAAGCTGGTTGAAAGTATCACCTTGTCTGATATCTCCAGTGTTGTATCCTTTCATAAACCATTCTTTGCGCTGTTCTGATGATCCGTGTGTAAAGCTTTCCTGATTTACATATCCTTGTCCTCTTCTTTGGATATTATCATCTCCAACGGCTTCAGCAGCTTCTATAGCGGATTGAATATCTCCCGGTTCCAGAATTTTTTTAGAATCATCGGTACGTTTTGCCCATACACCGGCATAGAAGTCGGCCTGTAATTCTGTAGCTACAGATACTCTGTTCATTTCAGCCTCTGAATATCTTCCGCTTCTTCTCAGAGCATCTACCTTTTGAGTTGTTCCCAGAAGAGTTTGTACGTGATGCCCCATTTCGTGGGCGAGAACATAGGCTACTGTAAATTCAGTTACTTTGGCTCCGAATCTTTGTTGAAGCTCACCGAAAAACTCCATGTCCATATAGATTTTCTGATCAGCCGGGCAGTAAAAAGGTCCCATAGCAGACTGTGCTGTACCGCATCCGGAGCTGGTGGTGTTTTCAAAGAGTACAATTCTGGGTTCAGAAAAAGTCATACCATTTTCTTTAAAGATCTGACTCCAGGTTAAGGTATTCCATCCTGACATCATATCAACCATTTCGCCAATCTGTTTTTCTTGTGCAGTAAGCTCTCTTCTTTCTCCTGTATTTCCTGAAGGCTGTATGCTGCCAGAATTTAAAATCCCGGAAGGATCGCCTCCCAAAAAGAAAACAATAGCTGCTATAATTAAAGTTCCGAGTCCGCCGCCTACAATCATACCGCCTCCTCCGCCTCCGGAGCCACGGCGATCATCAACGTTTCCGCCTCTGTCGTCTGTCCATCTCATAAAAATATCTTTTTTTGTGTCGTAAATTTATAAAATTTAAGTTTATAATAATTAAAATGTTGAGATTGAAAGATTTTTATTGAGTTGATTATATCTCCGAATCAATTTTTCTATTCCTCATTGAACTTTTCTCTGAGAACTTTTTTATAGTACTCTTTATTATGGCCGTTGATATGTTCCAGGTAATTGTACTTCTGCCAAAAATATTGTTTTTGGCAGTTTTGAGGAAGATACTGGTTAATTGCATCATCATCAGTATGTTCAACAATGGGATAAGTGGGAAGCTCCATCGATAATAGAGATCTATTTTTTGCTAAAATCTCAATAACCTTATAATGTAAAGATGCTGTACAGCTGAATTTGGGAATATCTGTTTCTATATATTTTTTATAGTAGTAATTAAGAACTTCTTTTTTGAAGTTTTTATCATGATGATCTATTGTAGTAAACAGGGTATAAAGCCAATTATATTTGATATAATTTTTTAATCGTTTGATGGATATTTTATCTTCCGGCGAAACAGTAATGTTAGATAATTTGATTTTCTTTAAAATATCTACAAGAAGTAATTCCGAGGTATTTTTTAGCTCGCTGATATTCTTCTTCTGACCAATTTGTTCGTAAGTATTTATTTTTCCAAAAGTCTCAATAGCTAATTGTTGGGTAAGATATTCATGACGTTCGGCCTGATCCCCGGTGTAAACAAATTTATTATCCTTTTCTATAGAGAGATTTAACTTTTCCGTTGGCTCAAGAAATAGAGCCATATTTTGAATAAGCTCATTGGGAATATTAATGGTTATGGTATTAGTTTCGGTAAACTCTTTTTTATCCCTGTTATTGAGTGTGATATCCTTTTTACCATTCTTTATGATGATAGGCTTACCAGTGTTATTGATAACGGTAAGCTTCTGTGCTTTTACTCCTGAAAATAAAAATAAGAGGATGAAAAACATCCTCTTATGCTGAAATAAATATTTCATATTTTAAAGTATCAATTCAGTAGAAAAACGAATTTTAATGTTATTCCCGAATTGTTGGTTTTGGTTAATGTTTTCTTCTTTTAAATATAAATAAAATATCTATTGAAAATTAGTTTTATAAAATAACCTGTCTTAGCGGTTAAGTTGTTTGGTTTTCAACCAATAAGATGTTGATTGGTAAGCTGAAATGGCATCATCTACGAGTTTCTGATCTTTATCTTTCAAGAGCTTTTCATCATAATACAGCTTAAATTCAGGTGCAAGATCACTTTTCTCCAGTTCAAGAGAATATTGTTTTGCTTTCTTAACCGGAGAAATGATGGTTAAACGGTTGTTTTTTACAAAACCAAGATCCTGGTAAGTAGCAATATAAGCTTTAGGCTGGAATTCCGGCTTGAAAACATCCTGACCCAGGAATTTAGATTGATAGCTGAAATTCAGCAATCCGAAAAGAGTAGGCATCACATCAATCTGAGACATCAATGCATCAAACTTCTGTGGCTGGATAAATCCTTCTGAGAAGATCATCGCAGGGATTCTGTACTTATCCATTGGAAGTTCTGTTTTTCCGGCGCTGGATGCACAGTGGTCTGCAATAATAACAAAGACTGTATTTTTATACCATTCCTGTTTTTTCGCCATATCAAAAAACAGCTTTAGAGAGTAGTCTGTATATTTTACACCTCCTTCACGGGATTTTGAAGTTCCCGGGATATCAATTCTTCCATCAGGATAGGTGAAAGGTCTGTGGTTGGAAACTGTCATCCAGTGATTAAAGAATGGTTTTCCTGATTTGGCTTCAGCATTCATTACCTGAATGGCTTTTCTGGCCATATCTTCATCTGCAACACCCCAAACATTGGCAAAAGTAATTTCTTCCGGTTTAAAGTTATTCCTGTCTACAATATCATAGCCGTTTCCACCAAAAAAGTCCTGCATATTATCAAAATAGCTGTATCCGCCATATAGGAATTTCACATCATATCCTTTTGATTTGAATACATTTCCTGTAGTGAATTTGTTTTTATTATCATTTCTTTTGATGATACTTTCTCCAGCCGTAGGAGGAATACAAAGGGTTAAAGCTTCCAGCCCGCGCACAGTTCTGTTTCCTGTGGCATAAAGGTTGGTAAACATTAGGGATTTATCGGCAAGGCTATCCAGGAATGGAGTGATTTTTTGAGTATTTCCATAATGTTCAAGGAAATCTGCGGAAAGACTCTCAATAGAGATCAATACTACATTTTTCTTTACTTCTGGCTGTTCAGCGATAATATTTCTTGCTAAAGTATGCTGTGGATATTGGCTTAAGAAATTCTTCTCTGCCTGCTTTTGGTCTAGCTGAGAATAAAACTGGAAATAATCAAGTTCATTATGAGTGAATGCCCAGTAGAATTTAGGAAGTCCGTTGGCTTCAATTTCATCTGCAAAAACATTGTCAGATTTCATCTGCATTAATGATGGAAGGGTCATTAAGCTGATGGCACAAAGTACAGCAAAAGATCCCAGTAAGATCAATTTCTGTTTGAAGTTGGGCAGTTCCAGTAATTCGTCTTTCGTCTTTTTATAGATGAACCATGTAATGGCTAATGTGACAAGCATTATACCAGAAAACAGAGGAATAACAGGATAACTTTCCATGATATTTCCAATGACCTCATTGGTATAGATTAAGTAATCTACTGCAATAAAGTTATAGCGTACCCCAAATTCATTATAGAAGAAATATTCACTTACTCCATTGAAGATGATAAGCAGTACATACAACAATAAGGTGATAAAATATAAAACATTGCGGATCTTTATCCTTTGGGTAGGAAGGAAAAGCATCAAACCAAACAGGAATGCTTTTATTCCCACAAAGGAAAGGGCTATTTCCGTTACAGAACCTCCGTATTGTTTGAAAATATTGTTTGGAATAAGCCAGATGTACAGGAAAAATGCAACCAATGCTCCAAAAATAATATACCCGTAGGGCTTTTTATATTTTGAATTGGAGAGGAATAAAAAGTAGAGTGCAAGGATGGAACTGGCAAGAATAAAAACAAAAATATCGTTGATAAGACCTACAAACAGTACTTTAATGATCTCAAAAAATCCAAAACTGGCTGTAGTGATAGGGTGGAAAAAGAATATCGTCCTTATCATTAAGGAAATAATCAGATAAAAAATTCCTAAATATAGGAAAGGTTTTATTTTTTTTAGAAACATGGATTTATGGTCTACGATTTTCGCAAAGATAGTTGTTGTATATAACTTTTGGATGAAAAAAAGCAAAACCTGATATTTATTAATAAGATTTTAAGAATTATAAGAAATTATTTAAACGCATGTTTAATGATTTGGTCGTTATTTCCGAATCTTCCAATAAAAAAGGACTATTAAAAATAGTCCCTATAATATTGTTAAAGAATGTAAACGGTTAAGAATGCCCAAAACCGATGTTTCCTTTTTTATCAGATAATTTCTTTTTGAAATCAATCATTCTTAAAGCCGTTACAGCAGCTTCAACACCTTTGTTTCCAAGATCTCCGCCGCTTCTTGCGATAGACTGCTCTTTAGTATCATCTGTAAGAACACAGAAGATGGTAGGAGTGTCTGTCATGATATTACAGTCCTTGATTCCCTGTGCTACAGCAGAACAAACATATTCGAAGTGAGGGGTTTCTCCACGGATTACGCATCCGATAGAGATCACAGCATCATATTTTCTTTCTTTACAAAGCTGCATACTTGCATAACTTAATTCAAAAGCTCCGGGAACCGGGAAAAGTTTAATGTTTTCTGGTTTTACTCCTTCTTTCTCAAGGATTTCCAAAGCTGCATCACGAAGATTGTACGTTACAAAATCATTCCACTCAGAAAAAACAATGCCGATAGAAAAATCTTCGGCATTAGTTATATGAAGTGGCTTGTAATCGGAAAGATTAACTGTTGCCATTTTTTAATAATATTTAGTCATTTCAATGTAAGAATCAGACATTCCGTTGTCGTAATCCTGATATTTCTCGTCAATCAGAGAGAAGTATTTTTTAGCATCTGCATTTTTCTTTAATCCTAATGCTACGATACCTGCTTTTCTTGTGAAGAAATAAGTAGTATATGGATCGTCAGAAGCAGTAGCTGCTTTATCTAATAATGATAATGCTTCATCATTTTTGTTCAATCCTGATTTTGCATCAGCCATAGCTCCGTATTTCATTGCCATCAGCGTTTTGTTATCAGAAGAGAATTTATCTAAAAGATCGTAAGCTTCCTGGAATTTTCCTTCTTTGAATTTCAATAAACCAGCGTTGTAAGCAGATAGCTGACCGATGCTTGTTCCTGAATATTCGTTTGCTGTACCAATGAAACCAGGGTTTGCAGCAGATTTTCCTCCTAAAGCTTCTTTATCTTTATTTTCAGTAAGGTTTTTCTGAGCAGCTAAGAAACTTTTTACTGCTTCAGCATTTTTAGGAGCAACCACAAATTGCTTATATCCGAAGAATCCTAAAACTCCTAACACTAAAACTCCAAATACAATCCCTAGTGGTTTTGAATATTTTTCAAGAAATCTCTCAGTGTTTAAGGCTTCTCTGTCAAGATCTTTGAAGAACTCAACTGTTTCTTTACCTTCTTGCTCATTCTGAGCATTCTTTCCCAATTTTGCCATAAGTTTTTAAAAATTGAATTGCAAATTTAATTGTTTCTTAGAGATTTACAAAATACTTTTAAAGCATTATTCTGTAAATGTTATGAATTATCAACTGTTACTAAGAAAAATGCCTCGAAAACATAGTTTACGAAGCATTAAATTCTTATTGATATAGATTAATATTCTAAAATATGGTAGACTTCTGCACCAAACTTTTTCAGTTTTTCATCTCCATTCAACCCCTTTAAACCAATCAGGAAACTAAATTGAGAAACGGTTGCCCCTTGTTTTTCTACCAATTTAGCAGCGGCTTCCGTTGTTCCACCAGTTGCTAAAAGATCATCATGGATTAAAACCCTTTGTCCTGGCTTTATCTGTCCTTCCCGGGTTTCGATAGTGGCACTGCCATACTCCAGATCATATTTTTCTGAAATAACAGGCGGTGGAAGTTTTCCTGCCTTTCTAATCAGGATAAAAGGAACTTCCAGTGCTACAGCAATCGCAATTCCAAAAAGATAACCACGGCTTTCTATTCCGCATACCGCATCTACTTTCCCTTTACTTTTAGCAGCAAGGTCTGCAATAACATCTTCATAAAGTTTCGGATCTAAAAAAATAGGTGAAATATCCTTAAACTGAATCCCTGGAATAGGAAAGTCCGGAATATTTTCAATTGTATCTTCTAGTCTTTTGATTAATTCTGCTGAAGCCATTTATGGGTTGATTTTATAGCTGGAAATTTTCCAGTCTCCGTTTACATTTTTAAGTCCGAAAGTTACTTTTAATGAAGTAGTTTTTCCGTTTTTATCCGTTACATCATAAGTAGCGTTTACGCTGGCTCCGTTTGCATTGGTTGCAGTTGTTGTAATATTTTTAACGCTTACATTTTTTACCGCTCCAAAACCGGAATTAGGATTGGAGAAAGACTCATAGCTTCCCCAGCTTGGGTTATTGGATGCATCATAAGCTGCTTTTAAGTTCTGAGAGCTTACACTGCTAAGGAACTTGCTTACTGTATTTTTGGGATCTGCAGCTGGTTGTTTTGGAGCTGCTGGTGCCGCCGGAGTTGCTGTACCAGGTTCTGTAGCAGCAGGTGGTGTAGCTGTAGCCGGATTATTTGGATCTACTACTGCACTTGGCTGTTGTGGTACTGCAGTTGTATCTGTTTTTGGAACGGCAGTAACTTTCAATGCTGCTGCATTTACATCCAATCCGATTTTAGACATTTTGAATGTTTTTGCCGTTGTTTTCACAGAAACAGTGATATCAATTTTGTTATCCACCACTTTTGAAGCCGGAATAGAGGAGAACTTAAGGTTGAATCCTTTAAAGTTGTTATCCTGCATCAGGTTTTTAGCCGTAGAAAGTCTTACTCCATTACTGAAAACTTCTAAGGTAGCTTCCAAACCTGCACCGGTAAATGATACTGGATTTCCAGCTGCATCTACTAATCTTGGTACAATCTGGATTGCTGTTGGAGCACCATTCCCATCATCACCAGTTGGTCTTGTGACAAGAGTTAATGCTCCTGCTTTTACATCATTAGGATCGCTCTCTTTGGCTTTATCGTCACCGAAGATATTCATTTCACCTAATGAAGGGGGAGCAGTACTTGCCCATTCAATTCCATTTTTCTGTGCAACTTCGTCAGCTAAGGCCATGATTTCGGGAACTTTTTTCCCATTAATCAGTTGTCCCAGAGCTTTTAGCTCATTCACATCCCCGTCAGCTTCTACGCCAAATGTTTTAAGAATATAAAGAGCTTCATTAAACTTAATCTGTTTAATGGTAGGTAGGCTGGAAGTCATATCGTTGATACTTGATTGCAGCGTTTTAGTATTCGTAGCATCTACATGATCTTTCTTACATGCTGTAAAAAGCAAAAGACTGAAAACAAGTAGAAAAGAAAACTTTTTCATTTTTATTTGGTTTGTTGCAAATTTACTAAAACCTTTATTAATAGAGGATTTTATTTTTTGTTTTGTTTTTCAAGGAGTTCATATACCTATTTTAAGCATAAAAAAAGGCTGATTGTACAAACAATCAGCCTTTTAAAGTTTTATTAGAAATCCTTAGAAAGGATATTCATAAATTTCAGATTCGTGTAAGAATGGGTTTCCTGTAGGGATCAGTTTAAGCTTGCTTAATGCTGAAAGTACAGTGAACATAAATAATCCAACTACGAATAGGATCGCTCCTAATACTAATAGGAATACTTCAGGAGTGTTCCAGAATGGTCCTACTGTTCCCGGCATTACCATGTTGAAGTAGTCTAGGATGTGTCCTAATATAACCACTACAGCCATTGTAGTAACTACTTTGTAGTTTCTCTTGATGCTGCTGCTTACTAATACCAATAGTGGTAATAAGAAGTTGATGATCAACATCGGTAAGAAAGTAGGAGAGTAGTGCTGGAATCTTCCGAAGAAGTAGTTAACCTCTTCCGGTACGTTTGCATACCAATAAAGCATGAACTGAGCAAACCATGTATATGTCCAAAGCATACTTGTCGCGAAAAGGAAAACTCCTAAATCGTGTAAGTGGTTGTCATTGAACTGTGGTAAGAAACCATTTTTCTTAAGATAAACACTTAATAAAATGATTACAGCGATACCACTTGATAGGCAGCTAACCATTGAATACCAGATATACATTGTAGAATACCAGTGAGGGTCAATAGACATCAACCAGTCCCAAGCCCAAGCTGCAGAAGCAAATCCGAAGAATGCAATGTAACCTACAGACCATCTGTAAAGCATTTGATACTCTACTTTAGACTTCGTTTCGTCTACTTTCTTAGATTGAGCTTTTAATTTCCAAGCGAAGAAAGAAGCACCAATCACATAGATTAAAGTTCTAACTGCATAGAAAGGAATATTTAAAAACTTTTTCTTTTCGAATAAGATCACATCAAAATGAGCAGATTCTGGGTTTGTCAATTCAGGATCCATCCAGTGGAATAAGTGCCCGTTATGAGTAATGTTCAGGATCATTAAGATGATAAGGATTGCACCACCGTAAGGAATATAAGAAGCAATAGCTTCCATTACTCTTGTAATGATGATTGGCCATCCTGCGTGTCCAGCATGCTGAATACAATAGAAGAACAATACACAGCAGCTTACTCCAAAGAAAAATACAGCTACAAAATGTAATGATGCTAAAGGCTGGTTGTGAACCTGCATTGTAGCATGCTCAAGGTGAGCAGCGTGATCCTGAGGTCCTACCATTTCACTCGAGTGTGTAGGAGCAGTATGACCAGAAGCATGAACAGCTTCCATCATATGTTCTATTTTCTCAGTAGAAAGTCCTTTGTTCATAAAGAAACCAATACCAAACAGAACTAAACCTACAACAAGAAGTATTATAGAAGTTGATTTTAATTTTGGTGAAAAACTATACATTTCTTTTCTTATTTTTTAGTTTCGGTAGTCGTTTCAGTTGCTGGTGCTGCGGCTGCCGGAGCTGCTGCGCCTTTTTTGAAGGCACTCATCACATACATTGCCACTCTCCATCTATCACCAGGGTTTAGCTGTCCAGCATAAGATCCCATCGCGTTTCTACCGTTTGTTAATACATAATGAACAGATCCTACTGTAAGCTCTCTGTCAGCATAGTTTGGAACTCCAGAAAATGCACCAGATTGTACGATTGGTCCTTGTCCATCACCTCCTGTTCCGTGACATGCAGCACAAGTGTGGTCGAACAATACTTTTCCTCTTTCAAGATCCTTAGCTGCATTAGCTGGGTTCAGAGGAGAAGTTGTCAGTTTTTTAGAAGCATCATAACCAGCGTTGTACTCGTCAACATTTTTTGGTAATAAGCTTTCTTCAAAAACTCCATCTTTATTTTGAGCAACTGATCCTTCTACTGGAGAAAGACCTGTTGCACCATTATTTTTAACAAAAGCAGGAATTTCATTTTCATGATCTGAATACGCATCCTGAGCCTTCATCAATGGATCATAAGCTACCGGAAAATACATGTCCGGGAAGTATACCAACGGAGTGTTCTCCTTTGGTCCGCAAGAGTTAAGTAAAACTGTTGTTAAACCTAAAACTGCTGTAATTCTTAATACATTCTTTTTCATTTTAAGCGTCTTTAACAGTTATTTCTTCAACTCCAGTTTCAATTAGCAACTGCTTTACAGATTCTACATCTTCAGTTACGAATTCCATCATGAATTTATCATCAGTAGTTCTTGGATCCGGGTTCTGAGCAGGAGCTCCTGGATACATTTTGTTTCTAACCAAGAAAGTTAAAGACATCATGTGAGCGGCACAGAATACCATTAATTCGAACATTGGAACTACGAATGCCGGCATGTTGTGTCCCCAGTCAAATGCTGGTTTACCACCGATGTTCTGAGGCCAGTCGTGGTTCATTACGTACCAGGTTAAAGTAGCACCGATAGTAACCCCATAACAAGCATAGATGAAAGCAGCATCAGAAATTCTAGTTTTCTTTAACCCTAAAGCTTTATCTAGTCCGTGAACCGGAAACGGAGTATAAACCTCGTTTATTTTGATTCCTTTATCGTTGAATGCTTTAACGCCGTTCATTAAATCGTCGTCGTCAGCATAAAGTCCGTATACAATTTTAGTGGTGCTCATCTCCTTCTTTTGCTTTATAAGTTTCACCTGAGATTTTCAAAATCGATTTTAATTCAGCCTGTGCAATTACAGGGAATGTTCTTGCGTATAATAAGAATAATACAGAGAAGAATCCGATCGTTCCTAAGTATACACCCACATCAATGATCGTTGGCTTAAACATTGTCCATGATCCTGGTAAGTAGTCTCTAGAAAGGTTGATAACGATGATATCAAAACGCTCGAACCACATACCGATGTTGATAATCAATGCAACGATGAAAGTCCAGATAATGTTTGTTCTTAGTCTCTTGAACCAGAACGAAGCCGGAATAACAAGGTTACAGATGATTAGTGACCAGAAAGCCCACCAATAAGGACCTACTGCAGCACCTGGAGAAAGATAAGTAAAGTCTTCAAATCTAGATCCAGAATACCATCCGATGAAATATTCAGTTGCGTAAGCTACTGTTACCATACCACCTGTTAAGATGATTACGATGTTCATAATTTCGATATGATACATTGTAATATATTCTTCTAAGTGACACACTTTTCTAGCAACTAACAATAAGGTCTGTACCATTGCAAATCCTGAGAAGATCGCACCAGCAACGAAGTAAGGAGGGTAGATCGTAGAGTGCCATCCTTTAATTACTGAAGTCGCGAAGTCAAAAGATACGGTTGTGTGTACCGAGAATACAAGTGGAGTTGCTAATCCTGCAAGAACCAAAGAAAGTTCTTCGAATCTTTGCCAGTGTTTTGCTTTACCACCCCAACCGAATGCAAGGAATGTATAAATCTTTTTAGTCCAAGGAGTCTTAGCTCTATCTCTGATCATTGCAAAGTCAGGGATTAGTCCCATGAACCAGAATACAGTTGATACTGAGAAATACGTAGAGATCGCAAATACGTCCCAAAGTAGAGGAGAGTTAAAGTTCCCCCAAAGAGAACCGAATTGGTTTGGTAATGGGAATACCCAGTATCCGACCCAAACTCTACCCATGTGAATTACCGGGAAGATTGCCGCCTGTACAACCGCAAAGATCGTCATCGCCTCTGCAGATCTGTTTACAGACATTCTCCATCTCTGTCTAAATAATAATAATACCGCTGAGATTAGGGTTCCGGCGTGACCAATACCTACCCACCATACGAAGTTGGTAATATCCCAACCCCAGTTAATAGTTCTGTTAAGCCCCCATGATCCAATACCTGTTCCGATAGTATAAGCGATACATCCGAATCCATAGATGAATAGAACTAAGGCTGCATACAATGAAATCCACCATAATTTACCTGCTCTTTCTTCGATAGGTCGTGCAATATCTTCTGTGATATCGTGATAAGTTTTGTGACCAATAATTAGAGGTTCCCTTATCGGAGCTTCGTAATGTCCTGACATTTTTTACCTATTTATTATTTAAACTTTATTTTTCTACTCTGTTTCTTACTTTAGTGTGATAGAACACGTTTGGTTTTGTTCCGATCTCCTCTAGTAAATAATATCTTCTGTTAGAGGCATACACCTTTCTAATTGAAGAATCTTTATCATTCATGTCTCCAAATGTCATTGCACCAGTAGAACAAGCTTTAGAACAAGCTGTCTGGAATTCTCCATCCTTCACTCTTCTTCCTTCTTTCTTAGCCTCAAGAATAGTATTCTGAGTCATTTGGATACACATTGAACATTTCTCCATTACCCCTCTAGTTCTTACAACTACATCCGGGTTAAGTACCATTCTTCCTAAATCGTTGTTCATGTTGTAATCGAACCTGTCGTTTAGGTTATAAGTAAACCAGTTGAAACGTCTTACTTTGTACGGACAGTTGTTTGCACAATATCTGGTACCGATACATCTGTTGTAAGCCATATGGTTTTGACCTTGCTTACCGTGTGAAGTAGCCGCTACCGGACATACCGTTTCACATGGAGCGTGGTTACAGTGCTGACACATTACTGGCTGGAAGATTACATCCGGATTATCAGCAGGGTGGTTTAATGCACCTCCTTCTTTGTTGAATGCAGTACCGTATAATTCTGGTACAGCCATTCCTTCTTTTAATCCTTCGTATACTTCTACAGTTTGTCTTGAAGAATAGTAACGGTCAATTCTTAACCAGTACATATCTCTTGACATTCTTACTTCTTCTTTACCTACTACAGGAACGTTGTTCTCAGCCTGACAAGCAATGATACATGCTCCACAACCTGTACAAGAATTCAAGTCAATAGATAAGTTGAAGTGAGGACCGTCAGTATCATCAAATGCATCCCAAAGGTCGATTTTTCTTGCTGGAAGAGCTCCACTAATCGTGTGATATTCCAAAGGCTTGTTCCATCCTTTATGCTCGTCATCGAAAGGTACGTTGATGAAATCTGCTAAAGGAACTTCTTTTGCGATTTCGTAACGACCCATTAATGTATTCTGAAGCTGGATACCTGCGAATTCGTGATCTTCTCCTGTTTTCTCGATTTTAACACCAGAAAGAACAAGGTTAGAACCATCAAATAAAGGATATGCATTTACCCCTGTATCAGCAGTTGCTCCTGAGTTTTTCTTACCATATCCAAGCGCAAGACCTACTGATCCTTCTGCCTGACCTGGCTGTACGAATACAGGAACGTCTTTTATTGTTACTCCGTTTACAGTAAGGTTTACGATAGAACCATCTAACTGCATTCTCGCGTTAAGATCGTTATCAATACCGAACTTTTCTGCATCTTTTGGAGAAATTGTCAGGTAGTTATCCCAAGACATTCTAGTGATAGGGTCAGGTAACTCTTGTAACCAAGGGTTGTTTGCCTGAGTACCATCTCCCATTGAAGTCTTAGTGTATAATACTAATTCTAAATCAGAAGCTTTAAAGTTTCCTAATTCAGCAACAGCCTGAGCAGCGTTTCCACCTGCATAAGATAATGTTGTTGAGTTAGTAGAAGGGTTGATACCGTTATATAAAGCTTTGTTGAAAGAAATACCCCCTAAAAGAGAAGCAGAGTTTGCCTTTAAATAATCGTAATAGTTGTTGGCAGCATTGTTCTTACCATTCTTCCAAACCAATAGAGACTCTTCAATCTGTCTTGATTTGTAGATCTTCTGGATAGTAGGCTGCATTAATGAATATACTCCGGTCTGTGGTTCGATATCTCCCCAAGACTCTAACCAGTTAGCAACTGGAATAACAGCCTTAGCTGCTTTGTACATTTCATTTTTCTTATCAGCAACAGCAATTACGTAAGGAACTTTAGATAAAGACTTTTTGAAGTCTTCTCCTTTTGGATGAGCATAGATAGGATCTACGTTGTTGGTTACTAATACTCCAACTTGTCCTGCATTTATCCATCCTAGGAATTCCTGGTATCTTGCACTGTTGAATTCTTTTAGGAAGTTCGCTTTACCTGTGAAAGCTACTGATCCTAATTTTTGGTTAATTAAGTGTGCTAAAACCTGTGCTCCTTTAGAACCGTCAGCGAAAACAACAGCTTTGCTTCCTTTTGCTTTCAATTCGTTGGCAATTTCAGTAGCAGTCTTATCAGAAGTACCACCACCTACGATTGCATTATAAACTTCAACTAAAGTTTTGTTTACAGCACTTGGCTTTAATCTGTATCTTGAGTCAGCGTTAGCACCAGTTAATGACATGTTAGATTCCACTTGGATGTGTCTCAACATGTTTGGACCTGGTTTTCTTGCTGCAGCATAAGAAGACTCTAAGCTTGAAGCGTTATAATCTCCTAAGAAATCAGCCTGGAAAGAAACTACCAATTCAGAACCGTTAAGGTCATAAACAGGTAATGCTCTTTGTCCGAATACTTCCTGAGCAGCATCTAGTCCTGCAGAATAAGGATAAGCATCGAAAGTTACTAATTCAGCTGTAGGATATTTAGCTTTGAATTCAGCGAATAGTTTTTTGAAAGTTGGTGAAGCAAAAGAGTGTGATAAAACCACAATCTTTTTGCCTGACGCTTTAGCTTCTTCCAAACCTTTAATAACGAAACTGTCTACTTTATCAAAAGTTTCGTCTTTACCGTCTAGTTTAGGCTGCTTTACTTTATCATTATCATAAAGAGAAAGTACACTTGCCTGAGCTCTTGCGTTAGTTTTACCTAAATCACCACCAGCCGGGTTTGGTTCAATCTTGATTGGTCTACCTTCACGAGTTTTTACTAAAACACTAGCAAAGTCGAACCCATCAAAATATGTTGAAGCGTAATAGTTAGGGATTCCCGGAATAATATCATGTGGTTTTACCACATAAGGAATCGTTTTGATTACCGGAGCTTCGCAGGCAGCTAAAGTTACTGCTGCTGTAGAGAATCCTAATAATTTAAGGAAATCTCTTCTTGAAGTACTGGATCCGTTTTTCTCAGCATCTCCAAGGAAATCTTCTACCGGAATTTCTTCCTGAAACTCTTTCTGAGCCAGCTTATTATTTAAAGCTGGATCTTTAAGTTCATGAATACTTCTGAATTGTATTTTGTTTGAAGCCATTTATACTTCTAATTTTTTAGTTATTAATAATGACATTTACCACACTCAAGACCTCCAATTGCATCTACAGTGATTTTACCTCCATCTTGTGGATATTGTTTTTTCAACTTGTCGTGTAGATTCTTGAAGTACTCTTTATTATAACCGTTGTTCATATCAACCTCAGTAGTTCTGTGGCACTCGATACACCATCCCATAGTAAAGTCGTTAGCCATCTGAACAACATTCATTGTATCAATTTTTCCGTGACAAGCTTTACAAACAACATCAATTTTGTTGTTAGGGTTCTTTTTGTTGAAAGAGTTGATGATCGCTTGTTCACCAGCAATAACGTGCTGAGAGTGGTTGAAGTAAACGAAGTCTGGCATGTTGTGGATTCTTGTCCATTCAACTGGCTGCGTTTTTCCTGTGTACTGTTGTTTAGCAGGATCCCAACCTGTTGCAGCGTAGATCTTCTGGATTTCTCCGTCATAGAATGCCTTATCTTTTCCTGGCTCCATGTAGTGATCTGCGTTGTATTCAGAAATTGTTCTGTGACAGTTCATACAAACGTTCATAGAAGGAATCTCAGATACTTTTCCGTATTTAGCACTAGAGTGACATAACTGACAGTCAATTTTCTGTTCTCCAGCGTGGATTTTGTGAGAGAAGTAGATTGGTTGTTCTGGTTTGTACCCTTTGTAAACACCGATCCACATTAACCAGTTCCAAACTCCGTAAGCCGCAAGAATAGCAAGAATTGCTAATAACGCCTTACCAACGTAGTGGAACTTCTCGTACATTTCACTGAAAGAACGAACTCTTGTTTCGTTAAGCCCTGAAAGCTCTTCAGATTGACCTAGTTTTACTAATTGTCTTAGTTTAACCAAAATCCAAACTAATAGACCTGCAATGGCTAAAAGTGAAATAATAACGATGTTTGTTGTGCTTTTGTCTGCAGGAGCTGCCGTAGCTGCACCAGCTGCAGGAGTTGCTTCCGGCTTTTTCTCCTCCGGAGCAGGAGGGTTAGTTGTGAAAGCTAAAATGTCGTCAATATCCTTATCTGTAAGATTTGGAAAGACCTGCATTTCAGTCTTATTAAACTTTTCAAAAATCTCATTAGCGTATTTATCCCCAGAAGCTCTCAGAGCTTTGTTGTCTTTGATCCACTTGTGAAGCCAATCTTTGTCTACACCACCTTCTGTCTTTACTCGTTCTACAACCCCTTTTAATGGTGGTCCTACAACTTGTTTGTCCAGCGCGTGACATGCAGTACAATTCGCTTTGAAAAGTTTCTCTCCGTTTTTAGGATCGCCGTCTTGCCCGTAAAATGAAGCACTGGTTGATAGCAATAAGCCTATTGCGATCAACGTTTTTTTATAATGCTTTCTCCAACTAATCATTTAAATTATCTTATGTTAGTAAATTATTGAACATTCAATCAATTCCGCAAAAATAATATTTTTAACAGAAATTTAACGGCATATCGAAAAGGGAAAATATCATTTACGTTTAATTTGTATTGATTCTAAATAACCTGTTTGGTATAGTTTTTTAATTTGTATAAATTTGCGGAAACAAGTTTAAATGAGAAATTTGATTAAAATATTTTCGATATTATCATTATTTAGTTTTTATAGTATTGAAGCCCAGCAGGTTGTTAAAAAAGATACGCTTTCAGGAACAGAGCTAGTTATCACCATGGATTCCAAAATTAATGCTGCTTTGGAAGGCGTTGAAGATAAATGTTCCAGAGTTGTTACTAATAATCCAACCAAAGATTATGGTAATAATGACTCCGGTATTTCCTCTGGAGTGAGTACAAAACCAAATAAAATTTATGTACCGAATAGGGAATTAACCAATGCTGAAATCTGTAGGAAAAATCCTAGAATTTTAGGATATAAAATTCAGATTACAACGGTGAAAAGTAATGAAGAAGCCAATGAAGTGAAATCTTATTTCAGAAAAAGATTTCCTAACCTGAAAGTAGAAACAGATGCTTCTTTACGACCTAACTATAAGATTTTAGCAGGAAGCTATTTTACCAAACAAAGTGCTGCCGGGGATCTTTCTAAAGTTAGAGAGTATTTCAAGTCAGCAGTTGCTGTACAGTATAGAATTTTCTGTTCAGAAGCAAAATAATATTGAATATTTCAAAATATACAGGCCGGGAATTGTCCCGGCTTTTTTTATTGGTAATAGGTTTCTAAAAACCAAAAGAATTCTGATATTCTGAATGCATTATTTGAAAGTAAATAAACAAATAATAAACAGAGAATAAGTGTTAAAAAGGCCATCATTTTTGCTGATGATCTGTACCCGTAAAACAACCATCCGAGAAGCAATGGATATACAAAAACAAAGTGCCCGCCATAGATATATGAAGTGTGCAGCCCGAATCTCATAATGCAATGGATGAAGATGTCAAACAAGAAGGAAATTGTAATAACCTGAACCCATTTGTTCTTAAAATTCTTAAGATAACTCCAACTTATCAATACCAATAATATCACTATAAATACATAAGGAATTACTGATGAATAAAGATCCATATAAAGGGCTTTAAAGCTAAAGCCTTTCATGTTGTGTTTGTCTGATAGAATGAAACTAGGGAACAGAATATTGCCGCCAAAAAAGAAAGAAAGTATCATATCCCAGGTAGGCATGGATTCTACATTTGAGAATTTTTCGTACTGCTGATTGGTCTTTGAGAAAATATTCTGGTATTTGAAATCAATCCTATAGAGGTAAAGTAGTGCATATATGATGATGGCTATTATTCCTCTTACAATAGCACCACCGATTTTTTTCCAGCTTTTAAAAAGGCCTTTTTCAAAAAATACCGGAATAAAAACTTTTACAATGTTTGTGATAGTAAGCCCTCCAATCGTAATGGCAGCCAATGATAATGCTGCTGCAGGAATCTTTTCTTCCTTTCTGAGCTTTATTGCAGCATAATAGTTATACAACGAAAGTAAAAATAGAGTGTAGGTAAAGTTCTCAGGAGTGAATGAAAGAATAATATTGGTAGAGAAGATTCCAAAAAATAATGTAATTAAAAGAGTGTATGCTAACGGAAGCCTGATGATGTTTTTAAGGTATTTGAAAACCTGAACAATATTTAAGGTGATCGCAATATTGCTCAGCCATGCCAAGGTTAGCCTGAAAGTCATATCCATTTTTCCTCCCGAAATAAATAAACAGAATTCTCTGATCCAGTTGAAGAAATAATAGGAAAGAGGGTGTCTTTCAAAGCTGCCTCCGGTCATTAGGATAGATTTGTTATCAAAGCTGAAATAGGCATCCCATGGAATTCTGCTGTCGAAGATGATTCTGTAATGAACGGCAATATAAGAACCAAGGATTCCGTAACAGGTGATGAAAAACAGAAAAACCCCCAGTTCAGAATAGGAGGATGGAAAAACCAACCTGAAAATGTTAATAAATTTTGTTTTAATAAATGACACGTGTCGTATTTTTTTGCAAAAGTAAAATAAAAAACCACCAGAATTGGTGGTTTTATGAAGATTGTATACACGTGGTGATTATTGTTTGATGATTTTTTCTGTAGCAGATGTTCCGTCAGTAAATTCTACTTTTATCAGATAGTTTCCTTTTGGAAGAGCTGAGATATCTGTATTTCCGGACTCTGTCCTGTTAAGGACTTTTCCTGTCATATCGATAACGGAAGCTGATTTTATCTTTTTGTCTGTTTTAATATTTACTTCTCCTTTTGTTGGATTAGGATAAAGGGCTGTACCTGCCTTTGTTTTTGAAACTTCATTGGTGGCAAGTGTTCCTGAAGTAGTAACTTTTACATCATCAAGCATAAACATATATTTGTCTGCAGACATATATTGGAATCCTATTTTTACCGATTGCCCGGCATAGGCATCAAGATTGATGGTTACTTGCTGCCAGGTATCCGGAGCTGTTGATGTTGCTGGTGTGGAAACAATTGTAAAGTTAGCTGCTGAAGTCGGATTTCCGGTTCCGGTATAAACTCCTACTTTGTAGCTTTCTACAAAAGCGGGAGATAATGCTTTCACCCAGAATGTCAATATATTTGAACTCGCTCCTAAAGTGATAGCAGGGGTTATAAGCCAGTCATTATTGGCGGAAACTCCTCCTGAAGGGACTCCAGCCCATGAAACAGCACATTTTTGTCCTCCATGTGAACTGAAGTTTCTAACCTCTTCATCAGCCGCAGTTGATGTTGGGTTATTGGTTGCATTACTTGTGGAAAGATTAAAAATCTGAAAAGCCATAGGTTGCCCTGCATTTGCCCAGCCTGCGGACCAGGAAGGGATAGTAGTTCCGCCAATTACAGGTCCTCCGCCTGTATAAGTATTTAAGCCATCAAGATCTAGCGTAGACCAGCTCCCAAAACCACTAATGGAAAAGTCTGTATATGACTCGAATCCTTCGTCAAGCAAGACGGTTTGGGAATATGCAAAAGTTCCCATCATTAAACTTAGAGAAAGTATAAATTTTTTCATAATTAAAAGATTTCTCTAAAATTAGTGAAAATATTTAATATGATGCGAATAATTTAATTTTTATCGTGTTTTATGGTATATTTATTAAGAACTACACGAAAGTGTAGAACATCCTGCGGTATCATCATAACCGGATGGCCTTTTGGTTGAAAACTCCGGATATATTTCTTCATACGGGTTTTCAAGTGCTTTAGTTAATTTTTTTAGCATTTCCTTTTGACCATTGTTGATTTCCTCAATGCATTCATAGAGCAGATAATTTCTTAGAATGAATTTCGGATTTGATTGTGCCATTATTTGTAAAGAGTTCTCTCTTGAAATAGTACTTGAATTTAGCCTGGATTCATAACTTTCAATAAAATTCTTAAGCTTTCCAAGCTTTTCTTCATTCAGGAAAGAGTAGGAGATGTTACTGAATTGGTCTTTTAAATCTGCACCAGGTGTTAATTTTTCCAATTCATTAAAAAATAAAGTATGATCCAGTTCCAGTTCCTGCATGAGTCCCTGCCAGTTGATGAAAAACTCTTCATCATCCTTTCGCAGTTCATCAAATCCAAACTTTCTGCAAAGCATTTTGTCATGAGCTTCCCAGAAATAGGAACCATATCTGTTTAAGGTGTTTTCTAAAAACTTTTCATCTTTAATGAGCGGATGAAGTGCATTGGCAAGCTGCCAAAGATTCCATTGAGAAATTTGTCCCTGCTTTCCAAAAGCGTATCTTCTTCCTGGAAGATCGGTGGTATTAGGAGTGAAATTCAGATCATATTCATCCATCATAGAATAAGGGCCATAATCGATCGTTAGTCCTAAAATAGACATATTATCCGTATTCATTACACCGTGTACAAACCCAACCCTGAACCATTCAACCATGAGGTCTGCGGTACGGGTGCAGATGTTTTCAAAAAAGTCTTTATATTTCTGTATGCCTGATGATGTAATTTCCGGATAATAATTTTCAATAGTGTAATCCAATAGGTCTTGCAGGGTTTTGTATTCCTGTTGGGCAGACATCAGTTCAAAATGTCCAAAACGAAGAAAGCTTTCAGCGGTTCTGATGACTACCGCACCTTTTTCCAGTTGTGGATTTCCGTTATACATAATATCACGCACAACATCTTCTCCGGTAAATGCAAGACTTAAAGCTCTGGTGGTGGGAACACCTAAATGAAACATAGCTTCACTCATCAGATATTCTCTTACGGAAGACCTTAAAACAGCTCTTCCATCTGCATGTCGGGAATAAGGAGTTGCACCGGCTCCTTTCCATTGAATTTCCGTTCTTTTTCCTGAGGCATTGGTGATCTCGCCTGCAATGATGGCTCTGCCGTCTCCAAGCTGACCTGCCCAATTTCCAAATTGATGGCCTGCATAGGCTGTAGCGTAAGTCTGAACATTGTCTGGAAGGTTATTTCCTACCAAGAAATCAAGATCTTTCTCTTCAAACTTTCCCAGTCCTATTTCTTCTGATAATGGCTCGTTAAATGCTATTAACTGAGGCTGATCAAAACCTGCAGGTTTAATAGTTGAAAATAAAACTTTAGGAGTATTTCTCTGCATAGGATTGTTCGAAAAATCTCCCGGAAATTTCTTGATAAAGGGCTGGCTGATGCGTTCGATATTCATACTTCAAAGGTATTAATTATAAAAGAAAAGACCTTCCAAATTATTGAAAGGTCTTATGTATTTCTAAAAGAGAATTTATTTATTAAAATCTACCTCATCGTTTGAGTGAAGGTTTTCATTGATATTTTCCTCTTTCTTTTCTGTAGGTTTCTTAGGAGTTGGATCTACCGGCCTTGGGTTCTTAATTTCATCGATCGTCTGAAGACTTCCATCATCTCCATATCCACCGCCTAATCCTTTAAGGTTTGAACAGCCATCTTTCCAGTCTGAAGGCTTGGTAAACTTATCATCCGGAGTAATTCCTAGTGTTTTGTCTGCCCAGACTTTCTTCATGAAGATTGCCCATATTGGTAATGCCATTCTAGCACCCTGACCTTCACCGGTTCCGAAGAAGTGGGTTGCTCTGTCTTCCCATCCTACCCAGGCTCCAGTCGCCAGTTTTGGAGTGATACCCATGAACCAACCATCGGAGTTGTTCTGTGTAGTTCCTGTTTTAGCAGCAATTTCAACCCCTTTTGAGATGCCTCTTCTTCCGAGTTCTCCTGAAGCTGTACCGTACTGTGCAACACCTTTCATTAATTCAATCATGGTGTAAGCATACATTGGGTTCATTACTTCTTTTGGTTCTACATTAACTTCCTTAATTACCCTACCGTTGGCATCTTCAATTCTCCAGATCATTTCCGGCTTATTATAGTTACCGTAGTTGGCAAAAGTACTGTAGGCACCTAGCATTTCGTAGATGGTAATATCTGATGAACCAAGGGCAATGGTATTGTTTCTTGGTATATCTTCTGTTACACCCAGGTCTCGTGCAGTTTGGATAACAGCATCTACACCGGTCATTTCAATAAGTCTTGCTGCAATCGGGTTCTGAGAGTGTGCTAAACCATCTTTTAAAGTAAGCATTCCTCCTCTTCCCGGTACGTGCCATCCGTTGTGGTCATAAGTTCCGTTAGAAACAGTTGAACAAGGAGTCATTCCCAGCTTCATAATAGCAGTTGCATATACGAAAGGCTTGAATGTGGATCCTACCTGTCTCTTACCTTGCTTAATGTGGTCATACTGGAAGTGCTGCCAGTCGATACCTCCTACCCAGGCTTTGATCTCTCCGGTTCCAGGGACCATAGACATTAAACCTGCCTGTGCAATTTGTTTGTGATATCTGATAGAGTCCCATGGTGACATTTCAACTTCTTCTTCGCCTGCCCATGTAAACCTTGATGTTTTAATCGGTTTTTTAAACTCCATCATGATAGAGTCATCAGGCATACCATCAGCCTTTAACAGCTTGTATCGGCCAGTTCTTTTCATAGCCTGAACCATTACATCATTGATCTGTTTGTCTGTAAGGTAGTAGAAAGGTCTGTTCTTTCTTCCTCTTTGTTCGGCATCAAATCTTTTCTGCAGATCAGTTAAGTGTTCCTTAATTGCTTCCTCTGCGTATTTCTGCATTTTAGAATCAAGGGTAACGTAGATTTTTAAACCGTCTTTGTATAGGTTAAGTTTTTTACCAGTTTCCTTTTCGTGAGATTCAAGATATTTATCAATCTCTTTTCTCAGATAAAACTTATAATAAGCAGAATATCCGTCGGTAATGCTCTTGATAGGGTGGAAGTCTACTTCAACAGGTGTGTTGATGGCTTTCTCATAAGTAGCAGCGTCAATATATCCTGTTTTCTGCATCTGATCTAATACCACATTTCTTCTTTCCTTTGCTTTTTCAGGATATCTGTAAGGGTTGTTTTTTCTTGGGTTTTCAAGCATGGCTACAAAAGTAGCTGCTTCTGGAAGAGTAAGTTCAGAGGTCTTTTTGTTAAAATAAACCCTTGATGCCATTTCAACACCATTTGCATTGAATAAGAAGTCAAACTTGTTGAAATAAAGAGTGATAATCTCTTCTTTGGTATATCTTTTTTCAAGACTTACAGCAACTACCCATTCTTTCAGTTTCTGGAATGCTCTTTCGATTTTGTTCTGAGAAGCTGTTCCTGTGAAAAGAAGTTTTGCTAACTGTTGGGTAATGGTAGAACCACCCCCACGTCCTCCACCATAAGCAACTGCTCTGGCGATAGAGTACAAGTCTATTCCTGAATGTTCTTTAAAACGTTCATCTTCTTTTGCCTGAAGGGCATAAATAAGGTAAGGAGGAAGGTCCTTATACACGATAGGCTGAGTTTTTTCTTTCTCAAATTTCCCTAGTGTTACCCCATCTGAAGATATGATTTCAGAAGCTACGAAGATATCCGGGTTTTCAAGTTCCTTTACATCGGGCATCTCTCCAAGGAATCCCTGGGAAACCGCAAAGAAAAGTCCTGAAATCCCTAAAACCACCGCAATGAGTCCAATCCAAATAAATGAGACCCATTTTTTCCAAGAGGTGTTCTTTTTTTTGGGAGGCAGAGGAAATGTTTTCCCCTTATTTCCTGCATTTTTATTGTTTACTTCCATTTATGGTTACGGTTTAGCCGTTTCTATTTTTATCCCAACATCCTCGATTCCAGGAAGGGTATCGTTTCTCATCGCCTGAATCAGGCCGATCTCATATTTTCCCTTCGCCGGAAACCTGTAATTTATTTTATACTGAAACAATGTTTCCTTTGTGTCACCAAAGCCTGTACCAAGCCATTCTCCGTTTGGTTTTGCCAAAACATAGTTCAGGGTATCGGTTTCCTTTTTTTTGTTCTGAAGGTTGGTGAAATTCACAATAAACCTTATATTACTGTAAGGGTAATTGTTGTTATTTCTTACGACAAATATAATATTTTTAGGATTCTGCGGATCTGAAATTTCAAGATTAAATTTTTGTTCACTTTTCTTATTCCACTTGTTGTCAACGGAATTCATGATAACATCTTCTCCTGAAGAAGAGTTACAACTGAAGAAAAGAATAAAGGCGAATAATCCTAAAATGTTACGC
>NZ_MAYF01000002.1 GCF_001684955.1 Chryseobacterium contaminans
GAAGATGCAGCAACCTTTGCGGCAGAAGCCTTATTAAGATTGATTCAGGATTATCAGATCAATCCTAAAGAAATTTCAAGAATTTATCTGGGTACGGAAAGTGCTGTAGACGCCGCAAAACCAACGGCTTCTTATGCCATGCAGATGGTTGAAAAGGTGCTGGAGGAAGAATTTGGTGAAAGAGTTTTTAAAAACTGTGATGTAGTAGACATGACCTTTGCCTGTGTAGGCGGGGTAGATGCTTTACATAATGCATTGGACTTTGTAAGAGTAAACCCAGATAAAAAAGCTGTAATTATTGCCAGTGATTATGCTAAATATGAACTGGCTTCGTCAGGAGAATATACTCAGGGTGGCGGAGCTGTAGCATTATTGATTTCTGCAAAGCCAGACCTTCTTGAAATCGAAAACAATTGGGGAGTAGCTACAGAAAGTGTTTTTGATTTCTTTAAACCGAGAAGGCAATATAAAAAAGAAGATCTGAATGGAGCTCCAGAAATGTATCCTGATAAAATTGAGATTTTTACGGATGAACCTGTTTTTGACGGACAGTATTCCAATCAGTGTTACCAGGACAGAATCAGAGAAGCTTATCAGCACTATAAAGAAATTACAGGGAAGGAAAAACCTTATGAAGATTGGAGATATATTGTTTTCCATTTACCATATGCTTTCCATGGGAAGAGAGTCTTTACAGAGATTTATAGTCTGGAAAACGGAATTTCCTATGAAACCCCGGATGAACAAAAAGCAGTTGCTAAATCGGAAAATTATCTGCAACTGATTAATACTACTATTGAGAAGACGCAAAGGGCATCTTCAGAAATAGGGAATATGTATACAGCTTCTATTTTTATGGCTTTCCTTTCCGGGTTGCAGACTTCCTTTAATGAAAATGAAGATCTATCCGGAAAAGAAATCGGATTCTTTGGATATGGCAGTGGCTCTAAATCAAAAGTATTTGCTGGTAAAGTTTCTCCTAATTGGAAAACTGTGGCAGAAAAATGGAATTTATTTGAGAATCTGAATCATAGAAAGGCTATTGATTTTGAAACTTATGAAAAGCTTCACAGAAAGCAGTTAAATAAGTCTGTAAATCCGGAATACAGGGGATTTGGTCTTGTTTCTATTGAAACTGAAAACCCTGTTTTAATAGGAGCCAGGTATTATAATTACCAAAAGTAGACTAACAGATAAATATCATAAAGCATTTCAATTTTTGGAATGCTTTTTTATTTATGATATCCTTACTTGAGGAATCATAACAAAATATTAACTGATTGTATGATATCTGCTCTATCTATTCCTTGTGATTAATTTAATTTCAAAAAAGGAAAGAACGTAATTTTTTTGTGAAAAGTATAATGTAAATATCAAAAATAAGATTAAGAAATAGTTTAAAAAGTTTATGGGTTAAGACTTCTTTTTAATTAATATATATTAAGGTATTTTTAATTTTATTTTTACAGTAATTGCCTTTTTAAGCAGTATTCCTGACTTTTATCAGGTCTTTTTTTATATTAATTCACTAAAAAACACTAATTTTTTTGCTCTTTTTACTTAAAAAATGGATCATATTTGTTTTATTTTTTTCACTTATATAAATATTTAATGTTTATTTTTTTCACTTATTTTTTAAAATTAATGTACATTAATTTTTATTTTGCTTTTCGTTAAAATTCCTTTAATATTTAAAATGCTTTGGTATTCTCTAAAATTTCAAATATAATTGAAGTTTTTTTTTATCATTTTTTAGAGTTATTTAAGAATAATCCTTTTGTGTAGGGCTGTTTTGAGGTTTTAATAAATTGATGGTATTAATATTTATTAACATATTTGTCCCCTTGAATATATTAAAATCTGTTAATATGAATGTGAAGTTACATGTATTAAGTGCTGGAGCTTTGTTTTTTTTAGGACAAGCTGCCTATGCACAAAAATCTAAGAATGATTCTATTCTGAAGGAGAATAAGATCGATGAGGTAATCGTTACTGGATATCAGAAGAAAAAAGCAGATGAAATTACCCAGGCTCAGGCCGTTGTAAGTGGAGATGCTATCAGAAGAAACTCTCCTACAACATCTATCGGAAACTCTTTACAAGGTAGAGCTTCAGGGGTATATGTACAAAGTGCTACCGGACAACCAGGGTCTACTGCTACAATTATGGTAAGAGGAGTTGCGGGTGTTGGTGGTTCTTCTGAACCTACTTATGTAGTAAATGGTATGTACATGACTGCTAAACAGTTCAGTGCAATCAACCCTGCAGACGTAGAATCAATTTCTGTTCTTAAGGATGCTGCAGCTACGGCTCAGTATGGTGCGAGAGGAGCAAATGGGGTAGTTGTAGTAACAACTAAAGCCGGAAAAGTAGGAAAAACTCATTATTCATTTGAAAGTAAGTTTGGTTTTAGTGAAAAGCTGAAGGATAAGAACTTTAAAATGATGAATTCTAGAGAGCTAATGAACTATCAGAATGAGTTAGGTTACCTAGGTGTAGCGCCAAGATCTCAGGATGAAATTAATGCTCTTGCAGTTTATGATCACAACTGGCAAAAAGACCTTTTGAGACCTTCAAGTATTCAGTCTTATTTGTTCAGCGCACAGGGAGGTTCCAGAGAAAGCACATTCTACTATTCATTAGGATATGATGCTGATAATGGTATTCTTAGAGATGTAGACGGACTTAAAAGATATACAGGTAACTTCGGGTTTACTAATAAGTTAAGTGAGAAGTTAAATGTTGGAGTTAATGTTGGAATTCAGTATCAGGTTACAGAAAACTTCAGAGACAGAAACAACACACAGAACCCATTCGCAGCAATGTATAAATATGCTCCTTACGAGCCAATTTATAACCCAGATGGTAGCTACAACCAAAAAATGAGAGCGGGTTCAAACACTGTAGAGCAGATCCGTAATAACAGATCAGAAGATCAGAGATTAAGAGTTCCGGTAACTTTATTCGGAGAATATAAGATCACAGATGGATTGAAATTTAAAACGAATTTCAACGGACTTTACGATTGGTACATGAATACCACTTGGATGAAAAAGGGATCTAACCTGGATTTAACGACCAACAAAGTTCCTACAGGTTCATTAGCGAAAAACTCATTCTATGGATTTAACTATACATGGAACAACTCATTAAATTATAAAAAATCATTCGGAAAACATAATTTCGATTTCTTAGGATTTATTGAGTATAACGATAACTTCACGGAAACAGTGAATGCAAGTGCTTATGGATTAAAATCTACAACACTTAGCGTTCCATCTATCACGACTCCTTCAGACAGAAATACATTTACCGGAACTAAAATCAGAAATACCCTTTTCAGTTTAGCTGGTATGGTAAATTATGATTATGAAGGTAAATATTTAGCAACTGCATCATTAAGAAGAGATGCTTCTTCAAGATTTGGAGCTAATAACAAGAGCGGGATCTTCTGGTCAGCAAGTGCTGCTTGGAACATTGCGAAAGAAGACTTCATGAAAGGTGGTTTCATCAACGACTTGAAATTGAGAGCTTCTTATGGTACAACCGGAAATGACGGTTCATTATCTGATTATTACAACGTTGCGAATGTTGGTTTCGATTTATACGGAAATAACGCAGCTTTATTCCCTGGAACTTATAACAACACTGAAAAAGTTTACATCGTTGGTAACCAGAATCTGAAATGGGAATCTAATGCGGTAACTAACGCAGGGGTTGACTTTGTAATGTGGAAGAGAAGAATCCGTGGTTCCGTAGAAGTTTACCAAAACAAGAGAAAAGATTTCGTACAGTTAGTACCATTAGATAAGCAGGAAGGTTCATATTACCAATATATCAATGCTGGTGATATGACTCAGAAAGGTCTTGAAGCTGAATTAAGCGTAGACGTGATGAGAAAGAAAGATTTCCAATGGACTGTACGTGCTAACATCTCTTTCCAGAAATCAACTCTTGATAAGCTTGCAGAAGGGCAAACTGAAAGAAATCTTGGATATACTTACCTTAAAGTAGGTGAATCTCCATACGCATTCTATAGCGTTAGATTTGCAGGAGTAAATCCGGAAAATGGAAATGCTCAATATTACGATAAAGCAGGAAATATTACAGAAAAATACAGTGCTTCTGATGCTGTTCCACTTACAGACAAATCTCCTTTCCCAACAAGCTTCGGAGGTTTCGGAACTACACTTCAATATAAAGGATTCGACTTCAGTGCAGACTTTACATTCAAGTTAGGAGGTTATACTTATAACAACATGTATTTACTTGCTGTTGACCCAACTCAGGCTAAAGCAGGAAGAAACATGGCTCAGGCAGCTGCTAATATGTGGAGAAATCCGGGTGATACAGGAGTATTCCAAAGAGTAGACTCTAACGGTATGCGTGATTCTGATCAGTGGATTGAAAAATCAGACTATTTAAGATTAAGATCCCTTACATTAGGATATACTTTTGATAAATCATTGCTTGGAGAAGATGCACCAATTAATAAACTAAGATTGTTTGTACAAGGGCAGAACTTATTTACAGTAACAAGTTTCCACGGAGAACCTGAAATTTCTGTAGGATCTGCTGAATCTGCGTCATTATTTGTTCCAGGATCATTTAACCTTTATACTTATCCTGCTGTAAGAACGATCATGGTAGGAATGCAATTAGAATTTTAATATTGAATAGCTTTATGAAAAAGAATATAATAACAATAAGTTTAGCTGCGTTGACCGTTTTTGTATCGTTAACGTCTTGCGAAAGAAATTTGGATCAGATTTCATCAGTGAATGAGGCAGAAGAGCAGGCGATGACCAGACCTGAATCATTCAGACAGGCTTTAGATGGAGCTTATACTGCATTTAAAGGAACAGGTTATTACACTAGTGATGCAGGTAACCAACTTATTATGGGTGACCTTACTACAGATAACCTTATTATTTCAGATGCAGGAAGAAACTCTAATGCTTCAGCTTCCAACTTTGAATTCTCTTCAGATAATTCACAGACTACAGGGTTGTTCAGTGCAGCATATGCGGTAGTAAGCAGAGCTAATTTCGTTTTATCTTATTTAAATAACGGAGTATTAACAGGTGCTCAGAAAGATAATATAGAAGCAGAAGCCAGAGCGATCAGAGCAGCGGCTCACTTTGATATCTTAAGAGCTTATTCTGTAATTCCTACGCAGAATTCAACAGCAGAACACCAATATGGAATTTATTATTCTGAATCTTTTAATCCTTTAAATAATAATTCATCCAGAAGCTTATCTGTAGATGAGTCATATAAAAAAGTAATTAATGACCTTTTATTTGCTGCTGATAAAATTACTCAGAATGATGCTGATAAAGGAAGATTCAGCAAAGCTGCTGTATACGGATTATTATCAAGAGTATACCTTTATAAAGGAGAGTATGCCAATACTGTAAAATACGGTCAATTAGCTTTAGGACTTTCACCAAGTGTTACAACATTGGATAACTTCAATAGAATCTGGAAAGAAAATGAAGGATTGGCTAAAATTACCGATGGAGTTTTATTCCAGATTTCAAATGCTGCACCTGAGCGTAATACAGTAGGGGTTGCTTACAACCAGCTAATTGATGGTCAGTACAGATCAGAATTTGTTGCAGATTATGCTTTCTTCAACATGTTTGCTAATAATGACGTAAGAAAAACGTCTTACTTTACTACTGCTTTGTACAACAAAAAGATGTACAACCACATTACAAAATATGCAGGTAACGGTGGACCGGTTAACATCGTTCCGATTAAATATCTGAGAACTGCTGAAGTATTACTTAACGTAGCAGAAGCTTCTTACAGATCAGGAGACGAGGGAACAGCTCTTACTTTACTAAACCAGTTGAGAAAAGAAAGATATACTTCATTCACTCCTGGAGCAGAAGCAGGAACAGCTCTTTTAGATGCTATCCTGAAAGAAAGAAGACTAGAGCTTGCTTTTGAAAATGACAGATGGTATACCTTGAAAAGACTTGGTCTTCCTGTTCAGAGATCAGGGAAAGGAGATATTGCTGATGGTAGCGGATCAAAAGCGCTTACTCAGACTTTAGCTGCAGATAGCTACTTATGGCAATGGCCAATTCCTATCAATGCTATTCAGGCTAACCCGAATATTAAGCAGAATGATAAATATTAAGAATTAATTTTTTAATATAAATAAGAAGAGCTCCATGAATATGGGGCTCTTTTTTTATTGTGATGATAGGTCTCCAGGAACATGTATCTAGTATTTAACATTACTCCCGTACAACCATCCTGTTCTGATAACTCTTCGGGGTGATACCTTCCAGTTGTTTAAAGACTCTGGTAAAATAATTGGTGTCTGAAAATCCGGTCTGGTAAGCTGTTTCTTTAATGCTGTTCTGAGTAGCCAACAACTCCTTAGCCTTATTGATTCTTTCCTGCAGGATAAAGTCATTAGGAGAAGTTCCCAGCTCATCTTTGAACATTTTAAAAAAGTTCGATTTACTTACATAAGCAAGTTTGGCAATACTTTCAATAGACAGTTTCTGATGCAGGTTTCTTTTAATATAATCTACAGCAAATCCAATTCTCGATTTATTCTTTACAATATTTCTTTCCACCATGCTTCTGGCCTGTGTCTGCATAAGCCGTATCAGAAGTTCTTTCAAAGCGAAATCAGCCATAATATCCTTTTGGGAATTATCATCCATGGCTATTCTCATAATATTGTTGGTGGCAGAAGCCAATGCCTGATTGTTAAATAGAAAATATTCATCCAACTGAATATTCCATTGGGAGGCTTCATCTACCTTTGGGAGGTGATAATTTAAATAATTAAGGGAATTCTCTATAAAATCCGGGTTTAAACTTAAAGAAATACATTGCGTAGGAGTTTCATCAGCCTCTGGAAAATCGATTACCATAGTTTCTCCGGGAGCAACAAGAATACTTTCTCCAGGAAAGTAATCAAAATAACTGGTTTTTTTATCCAGTTTCATATGTTTCTTCCCTCTTAGCATGGCTGTAAATGCAATGTTTTCAAAATGAAGTTTCACTCCGAAAGCAGTTTTATGTGTTTCGTAGATACTGAACTCACAATTGTTTAGATTGAACTTTGTCTGGTTTTCAACAAGACTCAATAGCTGGTTTTCCTTATGTAATTCAGGAGTATTTAATAAAATCTTACTATTGTTATTCATTTCTAAATATTTTGATGAAGGCACTAACTCAAATATATAAAATTTGCTCCAACGTTGCTGTTAAGAAAATAATAAAATTGATTTATGTACTATTCTGCACTTTTTTTATACGATTGTGCTATAGGTTTTTCATGCATCCGTGTAATTTGGTAGTATCTAAAAAATTAAAATAAATACTGATATGAGCACTCTTACAGAACCAAGATCAGCAACGCTTTTACAGCGCCCTGAGTTCAAAAGCAGATATGATAATTATATTGATGGGAAATTTACACCACCCGTTAAAGGACAATATTTTGATGTAGTGTCACCTGTTGATGGAAAGAACTTTACTCAGGTGGCTCATTCCTCAAAAGAAGATCTGGAACTTGCCGTAGATGCAGCAGAAAAAGCATTTCAGACATGGAAGCATACCTCAGCTACAGAAAGAAGTATCATTCTTAATAAAATTGCAGACAGGATAGAACAGAATTTAGAATATCTGGCGACTGTAGAAACTATTGATAACGGAAAAGCGGTTAGAGAAACATTAGCGGCTGACCTTCCATTGGCAATTGATCATTTCAGGTATTTTGCATCCGTTATCCGTGCAGAAGAAGGATCCCACAACGAACTGGATAAAGATACCGTTTCCCTGATTGTTCACGAACCTCTTGGAGTAGTAGCACAGATTATTCCATGGAACTTTCCGATCCTGATGGCAACCTGGAAGCTGGCTCCGGCATTAGCAGCCGGAAATTGCGTAGTTTTAAAACCAGCAGAGAGTACTCCTGTCTCTATCATGATTTTAATGGAGCTGATCGGGGATCTTTTACCGGCAGGAGTAATTAACATTGTCAATGGTTTCGGTGCAGAATTGGGAAGAGCTTTGGTGACCAATCCTAAAGTATCCAAAGCAGCGTTCACAGGATCTACAGCTACGGGACGTATGGTGATGCAGTATGCTACGGAAAATATAATTCCTGTAACATTGGAATTAGGCGGTAAATCACCTAACGTTTTCTTTAATTCTGTAATGGATGCTGATGATGAATTTTTGGATAAAGCTATTGAAGGTGCTGTTCTTTTTGCGCTTAACCAGGGAGAGATTTGTACATGCCCATCAAGACTGTTGGTTCAGGAAGGAATCGCAGATGCTTTCATCGAAAGAGTGATTGAAAGGGTAAAAGCCATTAAAGTAGGAAATCCTTTGGATAAAACCGTGATGATGGGAGCACAGGCTTCCAAAATTCAAAAAGAAAAAATTCTTTCCTATATCCAATTGGGAATAGACGAGGGTGCTGAAGTGTTGGTAGGCGGCGATGTCAATCACCTTGGAGAAGACTTGGAAGACGGATTCTATATTCAACCTACAATCTTCAAAGGAAATAATAAAATGAGAATTTTCCAGGAAGAAATCTTCGGTCCCGTATTAGCGTTTACCACCTTTAAAGATGAAGAAGATGCTGTAAAAATCGCTAATGATACAATCTATGGTTTGGGAGCTGGAGTGTGGACAAGGGACGCTCATCAGCTATATAATATTCCACGTCAGATTGAGGCAGGAAGAGTTTGGGTTAACCAATATCATTCGTATCCGGCAGGAGCTCCTTTTGGAGGGTACAAACAATCCGGGATCGGAAGGGAGAATCATAAAATGATGCTGGATCATTATCGCCAGACGAAAAATATGCTGATCTCCTATAATAAGAATAAGTTAGGTTTCTTTTAATATTATGTAGGACGTGCCCGATTGCCTTGGCTTTTCCCAGGGCAAACGGTCGGGCTATGCAGGGCTTCACTTCGTTTCGGTGCTCCATTTCATTTTGCACCGGCTCGTTCCTCGCCGCCCTTACTATCCCTCACGCAAAAAAGAAATCATTTACAATAATTAAAATAAATGGGGAATCCCAAATTTGCTAAAAGATGAAGGCGCTTCAATGACAGAATCACAGGCTCAATTTAAACATGATGTATGAGCAGGTCCGGCAAATCATATTTGCCGGACTTTTTAATGAAGAATAATAGCAATTCAATTATAAATTAAGAAAAAATGGAAACAAAAATAGCAAGGCTTTCCGCCACAGAAAAAGCGCTTGAAGTCATCCGTGAACTTGAAGAAAAATATGGTGCCCTGATGTTCTACCAGGCAGGAGGCTGCTGCGAAGGTACCCAGCCACAATGTTTCGAAAAAGGAGGATTCTTCCCAAGAATGAATGATGCGATGATCGGAACCATCAACGGGCATGAATTCTGGATAGACCGTGATCTTTTTGAATACTGGAAATACTCCCATTTTACTTTGGATATAACGGATGGTTTCGGACCGGGAGGCTTCTCGCTGGAAACTCCTTTAGGAAAGACATTCAAAGTACAATACAGACTTTTTACCCCTGAAGAATATAAGAACCTCCAGCCGGTAAAACGCAGCGTATAAGCTCTGAAATTGGGTAAATATATACTATTTTATGTGTGTTATCATTGACTAAGCAGAATCTTCGATTTATGGCGAAGGAAGAATCTCAAGTATAGTTAAATTGATATGAATTGTCAATCCTTGACAAACCGGCTGACAAACATCGCGGCGACAATATCTCCCACTGAATTTAACACAGTAGCCAAAGGATCTACCAAAGTTCCAATAATCATTACGGCAGGAATGGCTTCCTGAGGCAATTTATACACCGAGATCATCAGCATTTCTCCAATATATCCGCCATTAGGTATTCCTCCCGCTACAATACTCACAAAAACTGTAATTCCCAGAGCTAAAAGCAAGTTAGAAGGATCAAAAAAGTCTTTTCCAATAATTAAAAATGCTACATAGATTTTAATAATCGAAGACATTGAAGACCCATTTTTATGCAGCGTTGTCCCAATAGGAATTACAAGATTGGCAATAGAATTCGGAATTCCGATCTTAGATGCAGCCTGTAAATTGGCAGGCATGGTTGCAAAGCTGCTGCAGGTACTTATTGCGGTAAGAGTAGGATAGATAGCGTTGGTCCAGAAACTTTTCACTCCTTTCTGTCCATTAGCCATAAATGCATAAATGGAAAAGAAAACAAGGAAGTAAATAATTCCGGCCACATAATACAATCCTAAAGGTTTCGCATAAAATCCAAAAAGCTGTGGCCCTAATGTAGCCACCTGGTAAGCAAAATAAGCTCCCAAACCAATCGGTGCCAGCTTCATTACCAATAACAGTAGCTCTTTCATCACTTCATATCCAGAGGCTATAAAAACCCTGAAAGGTTGTCCTGCATCTCCTGTTTTTCTGGCTGCAAAACCAGTCATGAAAGCAAAAATAAGAAGGGCCAGCATATTTTGTCTGGAGAATAAAGCTGTAAATTCACCCACAGTAAAGAAACTTACAATTCTATTTCCCCAACTATCCTCATTGGCAGCTTCTGTTATCATATCAGAGCTTCCGGAAACTCCCGAAACCGGAAAAAGATAAACAGCACAGATAGTGAAAACGGCAGCTGTAAGAATAAAAAACAGAAACGTTAGTGCCATAACAAGAATAATCTTCCCGAATTTGGATTGCTGCTCTAACGAGGCAATAGAATTGGATACCGCAAAGAATACCAGAGGTACAACACTTACAAAGAGAAGATTCAGAAATATATCTCCCAAAGGTTTAATGTATTCTACAAAACCAGGTGCAACAATTCCTATGATGCTTCCAATAGTAATTCCCAGAAGTAAAAATATAATTCCGGAATAGTTTTTCAGTACCTCTTTCATGTGGTAGTTTTTATCAAAGATAAGTTTATTTTTAACACTTCGTTATGCAATTTTCAGACCTAAAATTCATAAATTTGAGTAAACATCGTTTCTATGGCTTATATAGATTACTATAAAATTTTAGGCGTAGATAAAAGCGCAACCCAGGATGATATCAAAAAGGCTTACCGGAAATTGGCCAGAAAACTGCATCCGGACCTTAATCCTGATGATAAAGAATCAGAAAGAAAATTCAAAGAGCTGAATGAAGCCAATGAAGTGCTCAGTAATCCGGAAAATCGTGCAAAGTATGATAAGTACGGAGAAAACTGGAAGCATGGCGAAGAATATGAAAAAGCTCAACAGCAGCAAAGGCAGTATCAGCAACACCAGAACTACGGTGGTGGTTTCTCTGGTGCAGATTTTGGTGAAGGCGAAGATTTTTCAGATTTCTTCCAGAATATGTTTGGCGGATCTGGCGGCTTTGGTAAAAGTTCAAGAGGAAGAGCTTCAGGAAAGTTCAAAGGCCAGGATGTACAGGCAGAATTAACCCTGAATTTAAGAGATGCCGCTGTAACTCATCCGCAAACTTTTGAAATTAATGGTAAAAAAGTAAGAATCACAATTCCTGCCGGAGTTTATGATGGGCAGAAGATCAAATTAAAAGGCCATGGAAATCCGGGAGTAAATGGAGGCCCAAGCGGGGATCTTTACATTACTTTTAATATTCCAATAGATCCTGATTTTGAAAGAGTAGGAGATGATCTTAAAACAAAGGTTGCCATTGATCTGTATACTGCAGTTTTAGGCGGAGATGTAAAGGTAAATACATTAAATGGAAGCGTCAATCTTAAAGTAAAACCGGAAACCCAAAGCGGAATGACCGTAAGACTGAAAGGAAAAGGCTTCCCTGTATACAAGAAAGAAGGAGAACATGGCGATCTTTTTGTGACCTATGAAGTGAAACTGCCTACGAATCTTACCGATAAGCAGAAAGATCTTTTTGAACAACTTAAAAATTCTTAGGCTATGAGTGAAAGAATATCACGGGAAGAACTCGTAAGAATATACAATATAGAAATCACCTTTTTTGATGAGCTTGTAGATTATGGGCTTTTAACGGTACATATTGAAGATGATATTCATTATCTGATGTATGAAGACCTGCCGGATTTGGAAAAATTTGCTAATTGGCATTATGACCTTGAAATTAATCTTCCAGGTCTGGAAGTAATTCATAATATGCTGAAGAAACTGGAAGCTTTAAAAAGAAGAAACAGAGAACTGATGAATAAACTTTCAGCAATCAGTGACCAATATGAAGATATTTAGCTTAGTTTTGTAGCTTTTTAAAGCAACAATGTATATTATGAGTGAGGAAAAAGTGATTATATTAAAACCTGAAAGGAAGAACTTTGAAGAGATTTATTTTAGCGGAAGTCAGGGCAGCCTGCTTTTTTCTCCTACCACGAAGGGTAAAACGATCACGACAATTGCTGCCGCTGTTATTTTACTGATTGCATTTCTTCTGAAAGATAATTTTAGTAAAGAAAGTCAGGGTATTTTATATTTTTTCAGCTTTATCTTATTGCTTTGTGCTGTTTATTTATCTGTAAGTGTCAATAAAGTTTCAAGATGGAAAAAACAGGTTAACCAATATCTGAACACATTGGAAAAATGCAAAATTTACGAAATCAGAATAGAACAGAATTTTTTTACAGTCAATATTGATGGTGAAAAAGAAACCAGCGAATGGAAAGATTTCGAGTTTTTTGATAGCAATCATGATTTTATTTCTCTTGAAGGAAAATACAGTTATATGTTTCCCAGAAAATCAATGAGTGAAAGAGATTATTCTTTTCTGAAGACCATTTTAAAAGATAAAATCCAGGCATAAAAAAATCAGAGCAAAATGCTCTGATTTTTATTTTTATAATGTTTTGTCTCGTTAATCCAGCCACCCCATTTCCTTCATCCATTCATCATTGTAGATCTTTCCTACATATCTTGAACCGTGGTCGTGAAGCAATACTACAATCACATCATCTTTAGTGAACTGATCTTTCATCTGAACCAATGATGCGATAGCACTTCCTGCTGAATATCCGCAGAAAATTCCTTCTTCTTTAGCCAGTTTTCTTGCGTAGATCGCTCCATCTTTATCCGTTACTTTTTCAAAGTGATCAATAACAGACATATCATAATTTTCAGGAATGATATCTTCACCAATTCCCTCAGTAATATAAGTGTAAGCGTGATCGTAATGCAATTCTCCTGTTTCGTGGAATTCTTTAAGGATAGAACCATATGTATCAACTCCGATTACTTTAATATCCTTATTTTTTTCCTTGAAGAAGGTTCCACATCCTGTAATAGTACCTCCTGTTCCGGCACCTACTACAAAGTGAGTAAGCTTTCCTTCTGTTTGTTCCCAGATCTCAGGGGCTGTAGACTCATAGTGAGCAGCCCTGTTAGATAAATTATCATATTGGTTTACATACCATCCGTTCTCAGTTTCTTTTGCCAGTCTTTTAGATACTGAATAATAAGAACGCGGATCAGTAGGTTTTACATCGGTAGGACAAACAATTACCTCAGCTCCTACAGCGCGAAGGATATCACATTTTTCTTTAGATTGCTTGGAATTAGTAACAAAGATACATTTGTACCCTTTGATGATAGCAGCTAATGCCAATCCCATCCCTGTATTTCCGGAAGTTCCTTCAATAATAGTTCCTCCAGGTTTTAATCTGCCGTCTTTTTCAGCATCTTCAATCATTTTAAGAGCCATTCTGTCTTTTACAGAGTTTCCAGGGTTGAATGTCTCTACTTTTGCTAAAACTAATGCCGGAAAATCTTCACCCAGCACATTGTTAAGTTTTACCAATGGTGTGTTTCCTATAGTTTCTAGGATATTTTTTGCGTATTTCATAAATGTTTTATATGCGGTGCAAAGATAATGCTTTTAAAATTATCCGTACTGAGAGCATGCATAATTACAGCTCAAAACAGATCATTAAAAGCTTATTTTAAACTCCAATAATAAGGTTTAATTGTATTTAATAGCCTTCACTGGAGAAATCTTACTGATAAGATAACTTGGAATAATTAAGGCAAGAGCAGAGATAAGCAAAATTCCTAATGAAATGGAAACAATAGCAATAGGGTTAAGATCAACCGGAACAGTGCTAACATAATAATTTTCAGGATTAAGTTTAATTACTCCAAAGAATTTCTGAATAAGAATTAACCCCAATCCAATGGCATTTCCATACAAAAGACCCGGAATCATAATGATTAGGGTATAATTGATAAAGGTAGCCCTGATCTGAGCATTGCTGGCTCCTAAGGTCTTAAGTAGCCCGATGGAATTGGTCCTTTCAATAATCAGGATAAGAAGAACCATGATAATATTGATAACCACTACAATCAGCATAATGATGATAATGAGAGCAATATTGGTATCGAAAATACTGATCCAGTCTGTAATTTGTGGGAATTTTTCAGTAGCTTTTTCAGCATAGTTTTTATAACCGATTAGTTTTTCAATATCGGGGAAATCCTTGTCTATATCATTAACATTTTTCAGGAAAATATCAATGCCTCCAATCTCGTCAGGTTTCATATCCTGAATCTTTCTCGCGTGGTTAATTCCTCCAATTACAAATTGTTCATCAATAAGTTTGATATCAGTTCTATAAATTCCGATGATTTTAAACTTACGGTACAAAGGTTTTTGGTCTGCTTTTAAGAAAACAGTAACAATACTGTCATTCACTTTAAGGTGCAGATCATTGGCTATTTTCTGTGAAACTGCCACATCATTATTAAAACCTACTTCTGTTACTTTTGGAGTGGTTCCGGCAATAAGGAATTTTTTAAATCGTAAGCTGTCGAAGTCTTTTCCGATTCCTTTAAATATAATTCCCGCAAAATTATGCTCATTACGCATAATCCCAGTAACAGTTACATATTTTTGAATGCTTTCAACGTCCGGAAGTTGCTTGATCTTGGCAATATTCAGTCCCTGATTATCTAAAACCGAAGTGTTATAAGAAGAATTGGATCGGGTTGATCTTACCGTAATGTGTCCGCTGAAATCTGCGAGCCTCTCTTTAATAGCTTTTTTGGAACCGAATCCTGTGGCTACGGTAATCAGGGAAACAATGATTCCCAATGCTACAGAAAGCCTGCCAATGAAGATGATAACCCTTGAAAGGTTATTTTTGTTATCTTTGGAAAACGCTATTTTTCTAGAGAAATATAAAGGAAACTTCAAGCTTATGAATTTAGATTTCAAAATTAAAAATTTACTTCTGATTTGCCTAATTTTTTTAGGAGTATTCAACCAATATTATTCTCAAACTCAAGTTCAACCGGATTTTAAAACCGGGGCAGATCAGCCAGAACTTTATTTACCTTTACTAAAGGATAAGACGATTGGAGTAGTAACCAACCAGACAGGTTTAATGAGCGATAGAACCCATCTGGTGGATTTTTTAGTGAAAAACGGAGTGAAGATCAAAGCTATTTTTGCCCCTGAACATGGTTTCAGAGGTGATGCTGATGCCGGAGCAAAAGTGAAAAATGGAGTAGATGTTAAAACAGGAATTCCAATTGTATCTCTCTATGGAAATAATAAAAAGCCTACACCTGAGCAATTAAAAGGAATTGATGTTGTGGTTTTTGATATTCAGGATGTAGGAGTAAGATTCTATACTTATATTTCTACTTTAACTTACCTGATGGAAGCGGGAGCTGAAAATAATGTCGAAGTAATGGTATTGGATCGCCCCAATCCACACGATGGTTATACTGACGGACCTGTTTTGAAAAAAAAATGGACAAGTTTCGTGGGAATGCACGAAGTTCCGGTAGTATATGGACTTACTATTGGTGAGTACGGGAAAATGGTGAATGGAGAAAAGTGGCTGAAAAATGGAGTTCAGGCAAAATATACCTTAATTCAAATGAAAAACTACCACAAAAAGCAACGTTACCCGATGCTGGATAAACCATCTCCAAATTTACCTAATGATAAAGCCATTAATTTATATCCAAGTTTATGCTTTTTTGAAGGAACTCAGGTTTCTGTAGGAAGAGGTACTGAACAGCCTTTCCAGATCTATGGTTCACCATGGACTGAAAACCTTCCTTATAAGTTTACTCCCAAACCAAGTTATGGGGCAAAAGATCCATTTTTAAACGGAAAATTGTGTTATGGTGAAGATCTTTCCAACTATCCTAAGGATTTGAGAGAACTGAACCTTGAATGGGTAATCAAAGCTTACCAGAACTATAAAAACCCTCAGCTGGATTTCTTTTTGAAAAATCTTTGGTTTGATACTCTTTCCGGAACCGATGAACTCAGAAAGCAGATTATTGCCGGGAAATCAATTCCGGAAATTAAAGCTTCATGGAAGAAAGATCTGGAAGATTTTGAAAAGATCAGAACCCGATATGTGATGTATGGGGATTAATAATATGTCTTAAAGTAACTTCCAGCCTCGTGCTTCCAGCTTCCACTTTTTTTAATCAAAATTGTGGGGTGGGGTTTTATCATTCTTGCCCTTATTTAATATAAAGAGACCTATTGTTAAGCCAACAACTCCTGCAAAAGCAGTTAATGAGGCTCTTTGTAGTTTATCTGGAAGATCATTTCCGAGGTAGTTCATTAAAAAAAGGATCACAAAAGTGATTACAGAAATGATAATATGGTTTTTTCCGAATGGCTTCATTGTATTATTTAAATTTATAAGAAATCATCACACCACCTCTGTAAGGGATAATTTCTCCACTTTTGTTAAATTTCTCTGCTACATCATAACGCCTTCCTGTTGTTCTGTCATAGCCTTTATAAAAACTTTGTGAAGTTCCTATGGTCGCATAAAGGTCAAGGTTCCAACGGTCAGATAATTGAAACTGATAGCCTCCCGTAATTCCTAACATAATAGAATAACCTTTTTGGTAAAGATTAGAATTCATAATGTATTCTCCGTCTTCTTTTTGAGTAATATCATCATTCCAATAATTCCATTTTGCAGCATTATAAGCAGCAACAGAAAGATTAACTCCTATATACCAGTGCTTAAAGGCTTCTTTGAAATAATATCTTCCTTCGACAGAAGCGGAATAAAATTGTAATTCATGTCCTGCAAAAGACTTCCATGGTGAGATAAAGACATCTCCCTGAAGGGTATATTTAGGCCTGATCTGCTTTTCTATACCCAGATTGAAAATACCTATTGGTAAAAAAAGAGCATTACCTTTTACATACAAACTTTTCTCATCGCTTTGTTCCTGCTCCTGTGCCTTAAGTGAACCTATGCTCAGGAATGCCAAAGCACCCATTAATACTCTGTATTTCATCAAGTGTTATTTTATTTGTTTTAATAATTCTTCCGCTAATTTAGAATCTCTGTTGGCCTGAACGGCTATATTTTTAGACATTTCAGCATAATTTTTGGCTACTTCTTTATTTCCTGTTAAGAAATAAAGTTTAGCTAAGATGTATGTGTTTTCTGAAGTTTCACCTCTCATCACAGACTTTTCTGCCCATTCAGTTGCTTTTTTTAGTGAAGATGGTGTTTGTACATGATCTGCAAATACCCATGCTGCTCTTAAAAGTTCATCTGGACTGAATCCATCCGGATTTTTATAATAATCTAAAGCTGCTTTTTCGTATTCTGGAAAATTGGCATTTAATTCATAGTAGTGAAGTTTCGTCTGGCTGAGCTTTGTATTCGCGGCTTGTTTTCCTACCAATGGTTCAGCCATTTTCATGAAGTACTCATCGTTGATTTTTTTGTTTTTATCATCAATGGATTGTTCTACAATTTTTGACAGTTTTATCTGGCCATCAAATTCATTGTATGTTTCTTCAGGAAGGTATTTGATGATCTCTGCTTTTCTGGAAGTAAAAGCTTTATAATTGGCATCTTCAGCTGATTTCAGGAAAAACAGCATATATCCGATTTCTTCTTTTGAAAGAGGATCAGAAGCTTTTTTGTTCTCAAAATATCTCTCAGAAGCCTTTTTGGCGAACTCGTAATCAGTATCAGAATTAAGCTTCATAATATTGATCAGGAATTCAGGATCTTTTTCTCCGTTAGCAAACCTTTCTTTAAGGGAACCTTTTTTATTCCCTTGCGAATTGATATCCTGAGCCATTGTCACAAACATACTTTCTTCCATATACCCCGTATTTCTGGAAACAAGCTCACCTTCACCGTTCAGGAAAAGGTAAGTAGGATAAGAGCGGACTCCAAATTTGGTGGCAAGGTCTCTTCCTTCTCCTTTTTCCATATCAAATCTTGCATTAATGAAGTTGGTATTGAAATATTCTCTCACAGATTTCTGAGGAAAAACATTTTTTTCCATCATTTTGCACGGCCCACACCATGAAGCATACGCATCAATAAAAACCAATTTCTTTTCTTTTTTGGCTTTGGCTATAATTTCCTTAAATGGTAGTTCCTGAAACTGTATAGTCTCTTGAGCAGAGATGGCAATAGAGCAAACAATAGATATCCCGGAGATGATCTTCTTCATTTTCAATTAAGATTTGAAGCGAAGATAAATAAATTTCAAAATATAGAAGCTGGAATCTGAAGGTTGAATGTTGATATTAACTAATTTTAAGACTTACCTTTTTTAATTGTGATTCTCTTGCCTATCTTTTCTGTGATTAAAAATAACTGTATCTACTCCTTTTTCTTAGATGCTTTATGTTCTTTGCCCCAAACTTCAAGCTGGCTGAGTACCGGAAGTAACTTTTTTCCTATTTCTGATAATTCATATTCTACTCTGGGAGGAACCTCTGCATATACTGTTTTGATAACCAGATTTTCCTGTTCCATTTTTTTAAGCTGTAGGGTAAGCATCCTTTCGGAAATATTGGGAATTCTGTTTTTCAGCTCAACAAACCTCAGCCTTTCCTGTTTGAGTTGGTAACAAATGGAAAGAATCCATCGTCCACTAATTAAGTTGACAGCATATATTTCGGAGCAACAGGATTCCATTGTTTTTTTATTCTCGTTATTGGTGGATGATTCTTTAATACTCATACTAACATTTTTGTTCGCTTCATACAATCTGTTGCATACTTGTACACTGCAACATTGATGATTTAAATTTACAAATAAAACAGGAAATATAGGTGATGATCCTATTTCCATAGATTCTTATACAATAAAATATTATGGATTTAAATAGAATTAATAAAGAACTGAGGGCAAGTATTGAAAGTGTTCCGTATTCGCTGGAACTTGATGAAAATTTATTTTTGAATGCTCCTGAAATACTACAGAAGGAAAGAATAGAATTTACAAAGGCTCATTCTGTTAAGCAGCCGGCTCATATTAAGGTGACAGATATTTTTATTCCAAGTTCAGTGGATGGTGAAAAAATACGTCTGCATATCTATCAGCCGGAAAAATTCAACCGGAATAAAACATTGATTTATTTTCATGGTGGCGGTTATGTTTTTGGCTTGCCGGAGCAGGTTGACAGCCAAATGTTTGAAATAGCAGAAGGATTGCAGGCAACTATTATATCGGTAGATTACAGATTATCACCTCAACATCGTTTTCCTGTGCCTGTTTTGGATGGTTTTGATGCTTTAAAATGGCTCATTGATAACGGAGAAACCCAATTGGGAATTGACCCAGGAAATGTTACTGTTTCCGGAGCAAGTGCCGGCGGACATTTAGCTGCATCAGTTACCCAGATGGCCGTAGATCAGAATATTGATAATATAAAACATCAGTTTTTATTGTATCCGGTTATTCATAATAGATTGAATACATCTTCTATGAAAGAGTTTACAGATTCACCATTATGGAGCCGAAGATATGCTGAAATAGCATGGCAGCATTTTCTAGGTAAAGAGAATATAGATAAATGTGTTACTTATTCAGATCTGACGCATTATCGCAATTTTTCTGCCTTACCTCAGACCACCATCGTAGCCTGTGAGCTTGATCCTTTAAGGGATGAAGGTATTGAATATTCCCAATTGTTATATCTGGCCGGAGTTGCTACAGAATTGTGGGTAGTTCCCGGAGCAGTACATGTCTTCGATTTGTTTGATTGCCCTTTAACTGATGAATACAAAAAGTTTATGATGAATAAGCTGTTTAAATAAAATAAAAACACATGAAATTAAGAGAAAAAAGACCAGCTTTGATTCTTGTAGATATTCAAAAAGGATTTCTTGATGAAAACTATTGGGGCGGAAACCGAAATAATAAAGATGCAGAAAAAACAAGCGGTAAAATACTGGAAAAATGGCGGGAACTGAATTTACCAATATTTCACATTCGGCACAGCTCAGCCAATCCTCAATCTAAATTGCATGAATCTGATCCGGGATTTGAATTTAATGAGAACGTTTTACCTCAACATGATGAATGTATTATCACCAAAAATGTTAACAGCGCATTTATAGGAACAGATCTGAAAGAAAAATTAGATGTTCAGGAAAATAAATACGGTGGTTATTTTAGGGATAACAACCAATCATTGTGTTTCTACAACCACAAGAATGGCAGGGAATTTCGGATATGAAACGTATGTTATTTCAGATGCTACAGCAGCTTTTGACAGGGTTGGGATACATGGTGAAAAATATAATGCAGAGTTGGTTCATCTGATGGCATTAGCCAATTTGAATGAAGAGTTTGCAACAGTTATGAATGCTGAAGAATTATTAAAAAGCTTGTAGTGAATTTTATCAAAACAAGTTGTGTCTACAACAAATTTTAAGATAATTTTAATTCACCAAATGGTCCTCAAATCTTTGTAATACCTTTGCAAACGAATAATTTATATACAGAAGTGATCTTTAAAATATAGGCTCTACTACAGCATTGTTAAGGTTTTCTGTATAAGAAAATAGAATGCAGAAGAATTTGAGTATTAATTTTAAAAACGCCTTATCCCAAAAATCTATTTATGTTGCCGCTTTATCCACCTGCCTGATTGCAGTAGTGGCTTTTGCCGTTTTAAGTCATTTAATTGCCGAAGATAACCGTAAAAATAATGAAGACTTTGCGAAAAAAACATTCTTCAGGAAATATGAATCTGTGGAAAGCGAATTCAGGAATATTGAAGATTACCAGTATCTCCTTCGTGAGCTGATTCAAAAAGACGGATTGAAAAACTATAGAGATTATTCTCTGGTTTTAAATGATTTGAATAAAAAAAGAAACCTGTTAACCTACAGTTGGTATTATTACGACAATCATAAAACAGGAAAATATGAAAGTAATAATCCTCTGGCTAATGTTTTCAAAGAGAGAAATAGTGAAAAAGGATCTATTGCTATAAGAAATACACGTTCCGGACATTTCAAAGATCTCTTAATAAGTCGTAAAGACAGCATGTTCTGGGTGAGCTATGATTCTATCACATTGCCGGAGAAAAATGTTCTGTATTATGGTTCTACGGTAAGCCTGGATGATCTTCACCAATATTTTACCAATGTAGATAAAAGCTCCAATACTTATGCTTATGTTTTTACCAAGGAAGGAATCTGTATTACCCATCCTGAAAAAAAGTACATTGGGAAGAATGTTTTCAGTTTTACGGATATTAAAGCAAAAGATACTTTATGTAATGCCGTAAAATCAGGATATACAGAAGGACTTGCCAACTCAGAATATCTGGCGATGGAAGTCACACGCTTTATCAAACCTTTGAAAACAGATAATTTCGATGGGTATGCAGTGGTTAATTATGTCAACTTTATTACAGATGAAAATATCAATAAAGTAAAAGCTTATACAGTATATATATTTCTGGCTGCTTTATTTCTGATCGTTACTGTTTTCATTTTATTCCAGCGGTCTACAAGCATCGCATATAAAGAAAAAGAAAAGATACAGTCTGAAAAAAACCTGCTGCTGGTAGAGAATGAAAAAATGCATAAAGCAGAAGTGATTAATCAGCTTCAGCAGCTTAAGAATAATATCAATCCCCATTTTCTGTTCAATTCTCTGAACTCTCTTTATATGCTGATTGGAATTAATAAAGAGAATGCCCAGAAATTTACGATGAATCTTTCCAAGATCTACAGGTATCTGATTGTTCCGCCAAAGGAAAATATTGTTCCTGTTTCTAAAGAGATTGATTTTATCCAGAAATATATGGAGCTTCTGAAAAGCAGGTTTGATGAAGAGCTGAATTTTCAGCTCATTATAAAAGATCAAGAAAGTTTAAAGAAACGGATTCCTTATTTATCCCTTCAGATTGTCACGGAAAATGCTATAAAACATAATGTTGCAACCATAGATCAACCCTTGGAGATTACAATAGAAGTAGAAGGAAATGGAATCACAGTAAAGAATACATATCAGCCCAAAACGGAAGAGGTACAGGGAGAGAAATTCGGAATTGATTATTTGAATCAGGTTTATGAGTATTTTAGAGAAAATCCGCTTCATATTTCTGTAGATGGTGAAAAGTTTATATGTTTTTTGCCATTAATGAAATAAAATGGAAAAATCCATTCACTCCCGAATAATCACCTTTCACTCCCTAAAACACCCTATATAATTCACTATACCTATAGCTTTGCCAGCTGAAACTAAGATATTTACTATTTGGAATGAATCGGACTATTTTAATGAAGAATTACAGGCTTGCACTGTATCTTGGATTAGCTATGGCATCGCCGGCCGTCCTTGCACAGAAAAAAGATACTGTAAAAACGACCAAGGACAAAACCGAAAAAGCAGATCTTTCATCATCAAAAAAAACAAAAAAGATTGACGAACTGATTAAGAAAGGGACTTATAAAAAAGGGCTTTTCAATACCATTCAGGTAAAAACAGATCTTTATTTTGAAATCCCTGACAGTTTGATGGGGCGCCAGTTTTTGGTAGTGAATAAGTTGTCTCAGGTACCGTTGCAGGTCAATGAAGCTGGTCTGAACAAAGGAATGAATTATGAGAATAAGATTATTTCTTTTTACAAAGACAGTGTTGCCAAAAAGGTATGGGTAAGAACTTCTGAAGCTAAGGTGTCTTCTCCTAAAAATGATGCCATTACAAAATCTGTTAAAGATAACTTTTCAGGATCTGTCATTGAAGTTTTTGATATTGAAGCACAGAACAGTGACTCTACTTCGGTAGCCATTAAAGTAAATAAGGTTTTTGACGGAAATCAGAAAAGCTTTAATGATGTGTTGGCCAATGTTGGCCTTGGCGGATCAGTAAAATCAAGTCTTTCCTTTATTGAAGGAGTAAAAACATTCCCGGAGAACGTTGTGGTTAAGTCTCAGCTGAGCACATCTGTGAATGAAGGTGGAGTAGATTTACCGGTAACACTTGGAGTAACCAGTAACCTGGTGTTGCTTCCCAAAGTTCCTATGAAACCAAGGATTGCAGACGCAAGAGTAGGATTCTTCAGCGAAAAGCATTGGTCTTTTAACGATCAGCAGCAGAAAATGGATGAGAAATTTTTCATCACCCGCTGGAACCTGGAACCTAAAGATGAAGACAAGGAGAAATATCTGAGAGGAGAGCTTGTAGAGCCTAAAAAGCAGATCGTTTATTATATAGATCCTTCAACACCAAAACAATGGCGTGAAAAGATCATTGCAGGAGTTCATGACTGGCAGGTTGCTTTTGAACAGGCTGGTTTCAAGAATGCAGTAATTGCTAAGATGCCGGATGAAAAAGATGAAGATTTTGATATCGATGATGTAAGATATTCCGTGATTACCTATGCAGCTTCTCCTAAGTCGAATGCGATGGGACCATCTGTAGTAGACCCAAGAAGTGGGGAGATCATTGAAGCGGATATCATCTGGTGGCACAATGTAATGACTTCTCTTCAGGAATGGATGAGAATTCAGATAGGACCTATTGATCCGAAAGCAAGAGCGAATAAGTTTAGTGATGAATATATGGGAGAAGCTATTCGTTTTGTATCGTCTCATGAAGTAGGACACACCTTCGGATTGAAGCACAATATGGGATCTTCATTTGCATTCCCTGTAGAATCGCTTCGTTCTAAAGAGTTCACAGATAAAATGGGTGGAACTGCACCTTCTATCATGGATTACGCACGTTACAACTACGTGGCACAGCCGGAAGATGGTGTTACAGCGATTACTCCAAAGATTGGAATCTATGATAAATATGCCATTGAATGGGGTTACCGTTGGTATCCGGACGAATTTGCTGAGAAAAAAGCATTAAAAAATCTGATTGATAAGCACGAAGATGATCCATTGTATTTCTATGGGGAACAGCAAAGCTACCTTGAAACAATAGATCCGCGCTCACAGTCGGAAGATTTGGGTGATGATGCGATGAAAGCCAGCGAATACGGAATGAAAAACCTGAAGGTGGTTGCCAATAATCTTTTAAAATGGACGTATGAAGACGGTAAAGATTATACGGATGCAGGTAAATTATACATGGGTGTTATTGGGCAATGGGATCTGTATACAGGACATGTAATGGCGAATGTAGGTGGGATCTACCTGAACAATACCGTTTTTGGAAACAAGAAAAAAGCCTATGAAGCAGTTCCTGCTGAAACCCAGAGAAGAGCGGTTGATTACCTGGTTAAAAACTCAATCCATCTTCCGGAATGGCTATTCTTTAACCCGATTACAGAGAAAACATATTCGGTGAAAAATTCACCAATGGGACCGTTTGAACAGACGCCATATACCCTGGCAAGAGGAATGCAGTATGCCAACATCTATTCCCTGTTTATGGACGACCGATTGCTTAGACTCCTTGAGAACGAGTTGAAGCATGAAGTTTCAGGTTCCAAAGAGGAGATTTATACCGTTGAAAACCTGTTTGAACAGGTGAGAACAGCCATTTTTAATAAGAAAGGAAGCCTCACGATGCTTGAGAAAATGGCGCAGAAAAATTACGTGGATGCATTGATTGTTTCGGTGAACAAATTATTCGAAAAAACAGCCGTAAAAACATTGAAAACAGATCAGACATTAAATATGCCGATGATCTGCAACTATCATGAAGAAGGTAAAAACCTTAGAAACATCAATTATTCATCCATGAAAAGAGTATCTGAAGTAACAACGTACAAAAGAGCAGAATTACAAAAGGTTCTGAACTTCCTGAATGGAACCAGATACAGAGGTGATGACGCTTCAAGAGCGCATTACGCAGATTTAATTATTCGTATTGAAGAGGCTTTAAACAAATAAACAGCAATGAAAAAAACTCTAATCCTTTTACCTCTTTTAGCGGCCCAGGTTGCATTGGCTCAGGAAAAAAAGACCATTACAGGAAAGATAGAAGACGGTAATACTTCCAGCGTAATTGCAGGAGCATCTGTAAAGATAGAAACACAGTCCGTTTCTACAAAAACCGATCTGGACGGCATCATCGAAAGTGTATCAGTAGGTACAGTAGCCGATAAAGACGGAAAATTTATACTGGAAATTCCGGTAGGTACGAAATCCATCCTGGTAAGCTTTCCAGGATATGAATCCCGTATTATTCAAATCAGTGAAGATAAAACCAACTATATTGTAAGATTGGCTCCTGAAGTTTCAGATAAAAATAAAATTCAGGAAGTAATTATTACAGGATATCAGAAGATCGAAAAACGTAAGCAGACTTCAGCAGTTGCTACGGTAAAAATGGATAATATCAGCCAGGCTGGAGTAGCGAGTGTAGACCAGATGCTATCCGGACAGATTGCCGGGGTAGTGGTGACTCCGGAAACAGGATCTCCGGGTGGACCTGCGAAAATCAGAATCCGTGGAACAGCTTCTTTGTCTGGTCCTCAGGATCCGCTATGGGTAATTGACGGACTTCCGTTAGAAGGAAATGATGTGCCTAATTTCAGTGATAAAGATAATATTGATCAGCTTCAGAACTTCTCCATTGCAGGACTGAACCCGAACGATATTGAAGACATCACCATTCTGAAAGATGCTGCAGCAACAGCCATTTACGGAGCAAGAGCAGCAAACGGGGTAATTTCCATCACTACGAAAAAAGGAAAGAAAGGAACCATGAGAGTAAACTTCTCTGCGGATACTTTTGTAACAGCCCGTCCTGATTTTGAGAAATTAAACCTGATGAATGCATCAGAGAAAGTAGACCTTGAATTGATGCTTGCCAAGCGTGCAGATCTTACTTACCGTGCAGATAAAGGAGAGGTGATGAGGATTTTAACTCAAAACAATCAGCTTAATGACTTTAGGAATGGTGGTCTTGATGCTTTAACTCCAACCACCCGTAACCAAATTAATGCATTAAGAAATAATACGACCGACTGGGGCAAGCTGTTGTATAGAAATGCTATCAATAAACAATATGGAGTAAGTGTTTCCGGAGGTGGAGAAAATGCAGATTACTATTTCTCCTTAGGATATTATGATGAAGAGGGAACCACTATTGGGACAGGATTTAAGCGTTATAACCTTACTTTAAAGAATAATTATAAGTTAAGCGATAAATTAACGGCCGGGATCTCTGTTTTCGGTACCCAGAGTGAGAAAGAATCATTTATGACGGATGCAGATGCTGCGGCAAGCCCAATCAATTATTCAAGAAATGCCAATCCGTACATGAACCCGTTTAATCCGGATGGAAGCTACAGATATGATAAAGACATTGATGGTTTTGCAGATACTTACGTTCCGTTCAACTTCCTTGAAGAGAGACAGAATACAAGCTATACCCTGAAAAACCACTCTTTAAAGGCTATTTTAGATTTAGAATATAAAGTTTCAAAAAACCTGAAATTCACGTCTCAATTAGGAATTCAGTATGATACCAACAAGACGGAAAAATATGCCGGACAAGAGACCTATTTCACCAGAAAGATGAAGGAAGGAACCCGTTATTATAAAGATGGCGGATATAAATATTTCCTTCCTGCCGGAGATATCAAGCAAAATTGGGATAATGATTTCTTCCAATACAATTGGAAATTACAGGGAACTTATAATACCAAAATCAATTCTGTACATGAAATTGATTTGATGGCAGGAACAGAGATCCGTAAGACAGAAGATAATACAACGCTTACCAGAGCTTTCGGGTATAACAAAAATACAAGAACCGCTACTCCTATAGCTTTCCCTAGCTCCAATTTTGCAGCAGAGAAAAAATATGAGACGTATCGTGAAATGCCGCCGGTAGAGAATGCTTATGCCTCTATGTTTGCTACGGCTTCCTATACTTATGACCAGAAATATACTTTCTTCGGAAGTGTGCGATATGATGGTACCAATTTATTCGGGGTAAACAAGAAATATAAATACCTTCCGATATGGGCTGTTTCCGGTTCATGGCTGGTAACGAAGGAAAACTTCATGCAGAATATCACGCCTGTTTCCAACCTTAGACTGAGAGCTTCTTATGGTCTGCAGGGAAATATTGACCGTAATACTTCACCATTCTTTATTGGAGAATATAACTATGCCAATATTCTTCCGGGAATGAGAGAAGATGTAATTAACGTGATCAGCCCGCCTAATGATAAACTTCGTTGGGAAAAAACAACCAACGTTAACTTTGGTCTTGACTTAGGATTGTTCAAAAACCGTATCAACCTTACCGCTGATATATACAGCAGAAAAGGAACGGATATGATCAGTATGAAAGAAACTCCGCTTGAATCCGGATTTGAATATACCATGATGAACTGGGGAAGCCTTACAAATAAAGGTTTTGAATTGGCTTTATCTACGAGAAACATCGACAAAGAGAACTTTAAGTGGTCTACTACCATCAACTTTGCTCACAACAAGAGCAATGTGTTAAGTGAACAGCCACGTGATAATGCACTACTTCCATCCAGGGAAGGTCTTCCTGTAAATGCTCTGTTTGCATTAAAAACAGCAGGAATGGATGCTTATGGAAACCCAATGTTCTGGAAAGGAAATGAAAAGGTATCTGCCGAAGAATTCTTCAAATTGTATGATGTATATGCAGACTTCCTTCCGGGGCAGTTCGTAGATACAAAATTAACAAACGAAGAACTGAGAAACCTGTTTACTTATGTAGGAGATAGAGATCCTAAATTTACAGGAGGGATCATCAACAACTTCAAAGTGAAGAATTTTGATTTGACCATTTCTGCAACATTCAATTTTAAGCAGACGGTAATGCGCAGCCCATCTTACAGAGGAATGGAGCTTGACAGAGGAAGAAATTATACCAGAGAGATTTATGAAGCAGGAGGTTCATTGCCAGGCATTACAAGTCCGGATATGGATGCTAACCCGAATGGGTGGATGGCTAATAAATGGTTTGCAGGTAACCGTTCCAACACTTACGGATTGCTTGATGTATGGGCTAAAGAAATCAGTTACTTAAGGATCAGCAGTATCCGTCTGGGCTATACACTTCCGAAAGAGTTTACAGCTCCTATGGGAATCAGCAGTCTTAGACTGAGTGTGGAGGGACGTAACCTGTTTGTATTCAGTAATGGATATAAAGGATATTTTGATCCGGAGACGTATGGTAATATTTATGCACAGCCTATTGCTAAATCGGTAACAGTAGGATTTAATGTTTCTTTTTAAAACTTGAAAAAATGAAAAAAATAACAACTATTATAGCATTAGCCGTTATCAGCTTTACCAGTGTGGGATGTGACAGATTTCTGGATATTCAGCCTGAGGGAAAAGTAATTCCTACCACTGTTGAAGATTACCGCAAAGTTCTTACTTCGGCATATGCAAAATACCCGGCTCATAAATCATTGTCAGTTCTTCGTACCGATGAGGTAATCATTAACGAAAATATCAGTGATTTCAATGTATACCGTGAAATTGCCATGTGGAAAGATACGAACAATGATTCCGCAACGGCAGAATTTCCGTGGGTGAGATTTTATTCAGTGATTTTTTATCTGAACCAGATCATCAATGAAGGAAGCAAAACAATGGCAGACTCTCCTGAAAAGAGACAGATTCTTGCAGAAGCCTATGCATTACGTGCTTATACCTATTTTGATATGGTTAACCTTTATGCAAAACCATACAACAGTGCTACAGCTTCTACAGACAGAGGAGTTCCTATCAGCCTTGAAATGGATATCGAAGCAGTATTGAAGCCATCAAGCGTACAGGCGGTTTATGACCTTATTCATGCAGATATGAGCAAAGCAGAAGGTCTTATGGTAGAGCAGAAGCAGACTGCGGGAATCAATTACAGATTCTCTAAGATTGCATTAACAGCTTTACAGGCCAGAACAGCTCTTTATCAGACCGATTGGAATAAAGCGTTGTACTATGCAGAGCAGGCATTAGCGATGAAAGGAGATTTGGTAGACCTGAATGCAAACAGTACACTTCCTCATCATTACATGGCGGTAGAATCTATTATGGCATTGGATGATGTATTTGACAGTGCTGCACAGAACTTATCTTTTGCATCTCCTGAATTGATGTCAAAATTCAATACAACTACAGATAAAAGATTCAAACTCTATTTTGAAAAAAATGGAAGCCAGTATAAAATCATTAAGAAAGGAAGTTCAGAATTTAAAGTATCCTTCAGAACAACAGAAATGTATTTCATAAAATCTGAAGCCCTTCTGAAACTGAACAGACTTGATGAAGCAAAAGAAACCTTATCTAAAGTTCTTAAAAACAGATATACTCCGGAAGGATATACAGCAGTTCAGAACACGATAACATCAATGAATGCTGCAGACTTCATGAATTTCATCCTTGATGAAAGATCCAGAGAATTTGCTGTAGAAGGGCACAGATGGTTTGACTTGAGAAGAGCCAACCAGAAAGAAATTAAACATACCATTAATGGTAAGGACTATATTCTTCAGCAGAATGACCCAAGATATACAATAGAATATCCAATGAGTGCGAAGAAGAATAATCCTAATTTATAGAACACTTCATATTAACAACCCTTGAAACCGCTGGAATTTAACCGTTCTAGCGGTTTTTTTGTACTTTTGTATTTATGAAAATTGCCATTATAGAAGATGAGCTGCTGGCTGTTAATTATCTGAAAGAACTTTTAGATAAACAGAGCATCATTCCTGTTACGGAAATAGTAGTTCTTCGTTCCAAAAAACAGGCAATAGACTTTTTTGAAAATAATTCGGCCGATCTTATTTTTATGGATATTCATCTTGGTGACGGGATGAGCTTGGAGATTTTTGAGCAGGTAGAGCTTTTTACACCCATTATCTTTATTACGGCATTTGATGAGTATGCGATGCGGGTTTTCAAACATTTTACAATAGATTATGTTCTGAAACCTTTTGAGGAGGAAGATTTTCATCAGGCATTACAGAAATTTGTTTCTATCCGGAATAATTTCGATCCCGAACCTTTATTGAAATCCATTTCCACCTTGCGTCAGGGAGAAGATACTGAGATGATGAAACGTTTTATGGTGAGAGAAGGCAATAAGCTGAGATCTGTAGATGAGCAGAATACAGCCTATTTCTTTGCTTCCGGAAAATATCTTTTCCTTACTACAATGGACAACCAGACTTATATTTATGACGATACCATCAAAGATATTATCCAGAAACTGAATCCTCAGGTTTTCTTTAAAGTGAACCGTAAGTTTATCATTAATAAAGAAGCGATTATAGAGATCATCAAACATTCAAGCCAAAAGGTAGAATTGAAACTTTCTCCCAAACCCGAAGTAAGTGATGAGGTTTTCATAAGTAAAATGCAGATTACTGAGTGTCTGAACTGGCTGAAGAATTAAGAAAAGCTGGATGTTTGATGCTGGAAGAGGGAAATACTTGTAGTCATAATATCTGATTAATTTTTTTTAATTTATACTTTGTCATTCTGACGAAGGAAGAATCTAAATGTCATTAATCCATTTTTTTACACTATTTTAAATTATTTCCTTGAATATTTTTTGTAATAACAACATAGGAATCACATAGCTTTATTAACGATGAATTTGCTTATTGTATGTGGTAAATAATGCATTGTTATGCTTTTTTATCTCCCGCGGATAGCACAAATTTCGCAGATGTTTGCGGATAAGAAAATCAAAGATTTTCAAAAACTTATGTGTACTTCTTATGAATTATTCTTTTAGCTTAAAATTACTTAAGTGTTTAAAATCTTTTGTGAATTTTGTGGTTATTTAAACCCTTGCACCTGAAAAAATCACCATCCAATACTTCATTTCCATCAAACAACAATAAGAGTTCACCTTACAACAATAACCTCCAGCATTCCTCTTCCAGCTTCTAATCTCTCTCTTCATTTTTTTTCGTATTTTCCCACCTAAAACTTATTATTTAAAAACGGAACTATGAAAATATACTTACTTCTTACCATAATGCTTTCCGGTACGGTATTTTCACAAAAGATACAGCTTAAAAAAGATAAAATCTTATTCAATGAAAAGGAGGTGGGAATCCTGAAATCACCTTACAGAGATCATTTTGAGTTCTATAACCTGGTCAATGAAAAAATTTTTGATGCAGACCTTAAAGGCGTTACCTTGGCAAAAGATCAGTTTCTTTATTATCTGGATATGAAATCGGCAGACGGGAAAACCACTCAGATTCCGTATGAAGTATTAATCACCTCTTTTAAACCGGACAGAATTGTAGCCCATCAGCTGGCAGTAAAATACCACCTTTTCAGTGAAAATGGATTTGATAAAAATGAGGTGGAAAAATTTTTTGCCACACCAAGGGAAAACTTAGCAGATAAATACCTGAAAGCAAAAACCAACAGCATTGCCGAAGATAATGAAAGAAAAAGCAGGCTTGATAATATCAGAAGTCTTTATAATCCAAGATTAGGATCAAAAGGGGAGATTTTGATTAATAATGGTTCCTATCCTGCTAAAATAATTGGCTATGCCAAAGGGTATAATTGCGTTGGTTTCAGCAATGCCGGGCCATGCCTTGAAGTGACTGATCTGGATGGGATTAAAGTAGCCTCTATGTATCAGACGCAGGGCATTAAGACCTATGCCGTAAGAACATTTGATCAGAATGAATTTACTTTTACGGCTACAAGACCTTATGCTCAATCGGATTATGCTTTCGTGAATGAATTTATCGCGAATCTTTTTATTCAGGGATATACGCTGGAACATCAGGCCTATTATAAAAATCAGGAACTGCAGCATGTAAAGGTTGCTGATGCTATTAATCGAAGCATTAATTTATATGATGTTCCGGGATATCTGGTAGAAAAATCAGGAAAGAAAACAGAAGGAAAGATCACTATCTGGTTTGAAATACTGGATACGGAAAGAACCGGCCAGAAACTTCCTGAAGGAGGTGCAGACTTCTTTGGGCAGCGCGTTACCCTTAAAAAACAATTACCGGGAATGAACAGTATGGCAACCAAGATCTATGATGCAGATTCCGGTGTGCATTTCTGTGTTTCTCCTAATGGAAATGAAGAATGTTACTATGGATTGGATGTAAAAGGAGAATTTATGAAGAAAATGCAGAACTATGGAAGTTTGCATGGCAATAATTCTTATTTCTACAGGCTTATTGCGAAAGAAAATAAAATTATGCTGCTTCAGGATCCTGTAGAATTACAGAAATATGTTATCAAAACAGACCTTCAGCCTAAAGGGCAGATGCTTGATAACAGGTCCAACGATAAACTTTCAGAAAAGCTGGCAGAGTATCTCAAAGATTGTAAAACGGTCTCCGATCAATTAAAAAAGGAAAGTCTTGATCTTAAAAATGAACAAAACCTGATCCAGATTATTTCTGATTACAGTAAGTGTAAGAAGTAATTAAATATCAATACAAAATAATAAATCCGGCAATAGACCTCATTTTCTATTGTCGGATTTCTGTTTTTAATAATAGGACATAAGTTTCTAATTTTTGATTAATAGATAGTTTCAGTGAATACTGCTTCCGTGATGAAATTTTCCTGGAAAAAAATATAATGCGTCAAGTTTTGACGTTAGCGGGCTATACTTTTGTTTCAGAATTAAAGAACAAACTATAAATGATTGTAAACTTGCTTATCCTAATGATATTTACCATTTCTAAACTTAAAGTTTCAAACCAGTTGTAGGAAACAATTACAATTTTTTTAATCATTTAATATAACACGTCAAGTTTTGGCGTTAGCCTGAAATAGCTTTGCTAAAGAATCAAACACCAAATCACAAAATAGTAATCATCCATGGATAAACCAAGTGAAAACAGAATAAAAAAACTCCATCCATTGGTAAGGAAAGAAGTCACACAGATTGTAAAAGAATGTGATGAAGCCCTTACCGGGAGAGCAAAAGTAAGAATTACCCAAGGGCTTAGAACTTTCAAAGAACAAGATGAATTGTATGCACAAGGGAGAACAAAAGCCGGCAAAAAAGTCACCAATGCCAAAGCCGGACAAAGTATTCACAATTACGGATTAGCAGTAGATATTTGCCTGATTATCGACGGAAAAGCAGCAAGCTGGGACACTGCGAAAGACTGGGATAATGATGGCGTAGCAGACTGGTACGAATGTGTGAAAATCTTTGCCAGACACGGCTGGAGCTGGGGCGGAAACTGGAAAACCTTTAAAGACCTGCCGCATTTTGAGCGAAGCTTCATCTGGAAAGCCGAACGAAAGGTCAAAGCAACCTGGAGAAACTTACAAAACTTACCAAAAGATAAAGACGGATATGTAATTTTTACCAAATAATCCCGGGATTATTCACAGTGAAAATCAATACTACAATCAACCGGAAATGATTGTACAGGAAGGGTTTTGTCTTTTCCGGAAAAATAAAACCCTTCTTCCTTATTGAACAGTTGTTAAAATCTAAAAACTCTGAATAAAAAAATTATTGAAGCAGTTAAGATGCATGAAGAAAAATCATATCGAATTTTTAAGAAAAACACTCTTTAAAAAAATAACCGGGCTTACTATTCTTAAAGCCTTCAGTAACCTTAAGGGTTCGGAGTCCTTTTCAGTTTTATCAGACTGATCATTACTACCGTCTTACCTTTTATTAACACCAAAAATCACAAAAATGCCACAAAATATTCCATCGGGAAGCTTATCAACAGCTCCCGACAGCAAAGGGCTTAACGTACGGCCGGATCTTCTGCCGGAATCTTTCTTCTTCCTGGAGAAGGGAAAGACGTTCACGCAAAGCCTATCCGAAAAATTTGGAGCTAACGGGACTGTATTCAGGACCACCTCCAAAATAAACGGATACACCGGCAAAGTATACACCATTTGCCAGGGACAGGTATTTTTACAACCTTGTGGTACAGATACCACTAAAGTAAATGCGATCCTGAAGCCTTTTAATCAGCCGATTAAAGGACTAGCGATCAAATATATCGTATACAGAGGCCTGAACAGATCAGACTTCTTCCAAGGTGATCTGATCACATCAGGAACACCAACAACCTTTGTAGACATTATCAAAAAAGAATTTACAGGGCTTTACAATATGCTGGGAATTGCTGTTCCTCAGTTTACTGCTCAGCATATCGGCTTTCCGGTAGGAAATTCTCAATTAGAAACTGATCTTATTGATGATTATTTCCTTAAGATCTCTAAAGTTGAAGTCACTGGAGGTACTGCTACTGAACAGCCTAAAAAAGCTTTTGAGCTGCCGATGATCCCAAGAGGAACCCATCTTGGAAATGTTACGGGAAGTGTGGGGATTGATATTGTATTGAACGAAGGAGATTATACGATAGCTAACGACCCAAATCCATTTCAATTGAATCTGGCTTTTGCCCGAAGTGCTGACCATGTTTTAGATCAGGCTGTTGGCAATACAGCTTTTAAAAAGAAGCTGATCAGAGAAACAGCCACCCAGTTCCTTGATATTGCAGCCTTTTATGGTTTGCATACGCAGGGGAAAGGAAAGATCTATATGAGTGATAACTCTGTTCTGCAGACGGTAGAAGAAATTGCCAGTCAGATTTCAGGCTTTAAAACGGCTGATACAACCTATCTGTACATCCAGGGCAGCAGGCAGAGATCTTATAATTTCTATGGAAATCAGAACCTGGAAGGAAGTACCAACAATATTAAAATTGGACCCACCACTGCAAACCTTGCTTTAGAACAGTTTGAAGCAGGCTGGCCGGTAAAAGAGCTGGCTGCACAACCTTCATTGGTAGTTCAGCTTACAACAGATAACAATGACGCCGCTGCCATGTACGTAAAACAGGGCGTTTTACATGCAGATACCCGAAATGAGGATTATTTTATCAGAGGGAAAAACCTGCTTCAGGAGGAAGGAAACGGAGCGGATATGAATTTTACGAAACCTATTACTTTCAAACTAGATAAAACAAGTGCTGGTAAAACGGTTGCTTCTTTTATACAGTTGATTTATGAAGGGAAAACAATTGTTGTTGAAGAAAATACAGTTAGCAATGATCCAAATATCCCATCACAGGTAAGTAGTTTATATATGAAAGATATTGATGATATTTTTGGTCTTATCAATGTTTTTCCAAAAATAAAGTCTGGCACAAATTACGAACAGAAATATGTTATAGATCAGAACCTCTTATTAATTGATTTCGAAAATAAGACTGGGCAACCGGATATTGCTACGGTAACAACAAAACGTGTAGAAGATACAATTGTAAAAGAAGGAGCAACCAATTTAATGAGGATAACGTATGAGACATTATTAAATAATATCAGACAGAATATGGGAGCTTTTTTTGAGAACAGAACTGCATACTCTGATAATAGTAATAGTGGTACACGTTCATTTGAAGATAGTAGAAATAATTTTTATCAGCCTGAAAAACCTTACAGTTTAAAAAAAGAAGTCTTTGAAGGCATTGAAGGTACAATTATTAACGCTTTATCCTTATATCTTGAAGATGGCGCATTACCAAGTAAAAAGATATTAGGAGTCACCTATGATGAAAATGAGAAGCTTATTGAATTGATTAATTTTCATACTCTCAACAATCCTAAATTTTTCTTTAAAAGTGATTTACAGAACAATGGATATTACACTTCCAAACAGGATACAAAATATAGGAAGTATTATTTAGCAGTAGTTGGTGAAGATAATGCAGGAGCACTTAAAATCGTTACCCCAACACCTAAAATATATGTAAGTACGGTTGATAATTTGGTATTCTCAACAGATGAATATGCGAAATGGACTCCAGTGATTGAACAAACTGTAAACAATAATATTTATGAAAAAATTAAAAACTAAAAATTATGAATGCAGTATTGGCTATAAATAGAGGCGCACCGGTCCGAATTAAAGGAACCTCACCACAAATTAATGGTGCTAATTATGAAATTATACCTGTATCTTACAATATTAAGGGTGAATTATTAACCTTTACATTTAACGGACATCTTTATATTAATATTGATTTAATACAATATGATGTAAGAGATAGGGGAAAAGGAGGTTTGATATTTGGCTATTGTAAGCAGTCAGCTTATAATACATATAGAAATAGTATAAGTGAATATAGGTTAAAGGATTTTTTGAAACTTGAAAATTGGTTTACTGATTTTCAGTCTGCTCAGATTGGAGATATTTTCAAAATAGAAAAAGTTGAATTTAGTCGTAGCTTTACAAATAATTATACCAAGTATTTTATTCATACAAAATATGAGTTTCGAATTACGAATTTAAATATTAAGTTTTCTAATACAGAAGAATATCCAGTAGAAAATCCAGACCAGTCAAGTCCTAATTATTGCAAAAAAATACTTGTTGATCAGGATCAGATAAATTCATATTCTACAAAGGACGAAGGGAATTTTTTTACAAAAAATTTCAAAAATAAAATCGCAAATATTAATATTTCCGAAGAAAGTAAACAAGTTCTTTATGAAGGAATTACTAAAATATGTTTTAGGATTGATCGTATTTTTCAAGATGTTTTAGATACTCTGGCAATAAGAAAACTACAAGATATTCTGAACTTTATTAAAAATGGCATTCCCGTTGGAACAAGTGTAAGTGAAGCTATTAAATCTAATAATACGTTGTTGTCAAGTACTACAGATAAAACGATAGCACAACTATTAGTAGATTGGGGGTACAGAAGTTATGCTGATACTAAAGAATTGACTCTTGATTTCAGTGAAGATAAATTTTATGGAGGTTTATACAAACCATTTGATACCTATTATAATGCTCTTGTAAATCTCTATAATAATCTTTACCAGAAAAATGAAACCCAATTGTTTGGAGCACCAAATACAGATCCTGGAACTTGGACTCCAGCTGTATGGACAGAACAGAATAATATCAGATTTCAATATTTAAACTTTATTTTACCAAAAGAAGTATTGATATTGTTAAGCGCAGCAGAAAGAGTAAAAATTATTGAACTTTATATCAGTAAAAATGAACTTCCTACAGAGGCAGAAGATATTGTCCTTAGAATCATATATTCATTTAGTCTTGTTTCTACCGATGGTCAGTTTTTCTTGGATTTTTTATTACAAACTGTAGATGGATACACAAAAACAAATTTTGAAAGATTATTTGATTTATTTGATGACAAAGATATTCAACAGGTTTCTCCAGTTGTAGGCTTTTTTGCAAATGAAAGAACCAATCGCAGAAATTTTGTATATGGGGTGTATAGATTGTGGCAAAAGTCAAACTATAATTTTAATTTCATTGATGGAGTAGTTCCTGATCAATGGGGATTGAATCCCAATTCTTATTTTTACACTACCAATGGGAAAAAGTATTTTGAAGGGAATGCTAATAAAATTAAAAATATCGCATTAGAGTTTGGAACAATATGGCAGGGAGATGCAATTGGTAATGATGATACAAAGACTATTGCATCCATTGAGAAAAAGTATACGAAACCTAAAATTCAATCCACAGATGTTGTATGTTCTTGGCAGTTTATCAACGTAGAAAAAACTTTAAATTCTAATAACGAAGTTAAAGATACACAAGCTCACGTAGATTTTGCTAATATTTTTCCAACTGAATTAAAGTTTCATTTATTTCAACCTATTACGTTGGTGGGATATAAGACCGATGAAGAGCTGGAACCTACTTTTCCTAAAAGGCAATATGTTCCTGCATTTTTATGGTATTATTCTGAAGAATTTAATAGATTGAAGGATTTTCATGCTGAATTATCTTTTGCCATTGATGTAGGAATTGAAGTAGGTTTATTCTTCCTGACCGGAGGGGTTACTGCTTTAGCTGAATTAAGGTATTTGAGGTACGCAACGGAAATTGCTAAGGCAATTAAAGCAGGAACAGGCAGTGCACATTATACAGTTTTGGTTTTAAAAGGCTTATCTGGAGCAGCACAGACTGTTACCTTGACGAGTGCCATTTGTGAACGATATTATGATCTTTTAGTAAAGTTAAAAGATCCTAATAATCATTATACTGAAGATGAAAAAAGGAATTATGAGTATTTACATAAAATTTTTCTTAATCTTACCTTAATTTCAGCAGGAGTTACAGGTGCTTTGGAATATGGAGTTGGAAAATATGCACGGAAAGTACTGGCTGCGGATAATACATTTTTAAATGGCTTAGATTCTGAAATACGAAATATGGTAGGTCAGATTGCAGGATATGATACAGCTGCATTAAATGCATTTAAGCAACAAAAGTTAACAGGGTTATCCAAAATATCTGCAAAATTTGAAACAGGATCCCTATGGAGTATTATAAAACAAAAAAAGTTTTATGAAGATTTTAAAAGTTTATCTAATGCAGATTTATTAAGACTAAATGATGATGTTGCCCTTGCAAATTGGGAAAAATTATTGACTAATAATATTGCTGATAGATTAATATTAGATATCACTACTAATACAAGTGAAGTTAATCGAATTGTTAAGTATTATGAACAATATCGAATCAGAATAAGATTGAGCGATTGGAGTACATCTGAAAGATGGAAATTTCTTAGAAAAGTAAAAGATGATGATACTGTTTTTAATACGTATAGACAAGATTGGGAATTATTAGATGATTGGAATATACTTTATAAAGAAGCAAATACTACCACTTCGTTTATGAATTTAGAGGCTAATATTCAGCTTAATCTTTTAATAAAGCATCGTAATAATCTTCAGGCCTTTAAGAAAAATCCAGAATTAATTGATCACTGGAAATTGTTCCATACAGAATTAAATACCCAAGCAAAGTTTGATAGTTTATCTGCATCAGAACAAATAATCTTTCTTACAGAACATGGCGGAAATTTTGTGAGATTTAAAAAAGATCCTAATTTTATTAATAGCTGGCTTGAAATTAACAATCATATTCTAAGAAAACAAATTGATTACTTAGAAGCATATAGTTACGTTTCAGATATTCATGTTATTGATAAACTTGCTCAAATAAAGTCAATTAATGGCAAATGGGTAGGAGGACACTTAGGTTCAGAGTTGTTTGACTCATCAAATGATATTTATGCTATATTAGATCCTGGTACAATTCCTCTCAGTACTCCAAGAGGTAGTAGAATTTATAAACAAGTAAGAACTACATCTATCACCATGACGGACGGGATAACATCAAAAAGAAAGGATGGTTGGCACACTTGGATTGAAGGTATATCTAGACAAGAGTTTAAAGAAGACGTTGCGTTTGCATATTTGAATAAAATCAATTATCTTGAAGAGATATCTCCAAAAGGAGAAACTTATCTGAGATATGTTTCTAAATTTCAAGATGGAACTCCTGTAAAACTAGTAATAATTGAACCACATTGGATTGACGAATATGATGATATATTCTCACACCATTTATCAGCAATTTTAATTGAACCTTAAACTTTCAATTTTATACATATATGAATACAACTGTTTTAAATAATTATAAGATAGATTTTCAGTTTTTATCTAATATTAACGAAGCTATAGTTAAGCAAACAATATTGACAGATCTTGGATATTTGATATCAATATTCTTAATTGAACACCCTTATGTGAATTACTTAAATAATGAAATTATACCACAAATAAATAATGCATTGAATAACGGGACAATAGATGATTTTCAAAGAGGAGATAGTGTTATCCTTACTATAGGAAAAACTAATTCAAACTTTACTTATACTGGAATATCAACAAAAAATGTTTCTATTCCTACAATAGATTTAAAAGAAATTATATTGTCTTGGATTGAGTTTCTAACTAATCATGGAATTATTAAGTAAAATGATTGTTTGAGCTAAGAAATATTATTTTTAATGGTAAAAAAATAATATAACAATAATATTTATTGTTATCTAGCTACTAAAGTCATATACTGATAATCAGGCAACCAATTAGGAAACATTCCAACACCACGAGAAATTAAGTAAACCCTACTTAATAAGGCTTTTGTTTGCCTAAACGAAAGCCTTCCACTCACCCAAACACAAAATTATTTTTATGTCAAATCAAACACCGGTAACACACAGGTATTACCCGAGGTTATCCTCTGTGGTTACACAAGACGACATCCCGGACCTTCTGGGATTCTTAAAACCGGGGATTACTAACCTCCTCGATAAAATCTATTATAAAGATTTACAGTATAGTAAAGGGCCGAAAGGAGATTCAGCGTTTTACAGTTTATCTGTCGTTTCCAAGAGAATCGATATTGAAATTCCGGGAACGGGGATTTCATTGGTCCTGAACGGAACAGATGACACCGCGATCTCCGCATTTCCCATTACCGTTGAATACCAATGGAAGATCCTGGCGTATTTACGCTACTTCAGCTTAGGAAACTTCTCCTTTGAACCTCAGCAGATCTTCGAGGTGGCCCTTAGGGTGCTCAACGTAACGGAAGAACAGGCCATCGCGCACTTTGTGAACACATTTGTCTCTCCAGCGAATCAGAATATCACACCTCTGATGCAGTTTGCGAGTGATATTAATGCTAAGCATAATTTAGGACTGGTAGTAAACGAAGCAACTACAATAACAAAAATTGTAGAAGATATCTACCAGAACTCAAATCAAAAATACGCATCCCTTGTTGCTTTTGCAACGTATTTACTTTCAAACGATCTTCAGGAGACAGCAGAAAAGGTAAAAACCTACTTCAAAGCTTTAATGCCACAAGATATTGATGAGTTCATCAAAGAAGTAGCCATTCCGAAATTCAAGGCAACCTTAATGCTGTCGGCAGCGATTGAGTTTCCAAGAAGTATTTTAAAACCAGTAAACCCATTAAAGCACCCGACTGCTCCTTTAGAAGTTATTGAAGATGAAACTAAAAAAGTAACCCTCAGCTTCGGGGAAGCTTTATTCTATGCGGATACTGAAAAAGGTTTCGGATACAATATGGATCTGGTCCTGAATATGAGTAACCCTGCTCAGATTGGAAACACAGGTTTTATCATTGATATTCACAACCTTAAAATTGACCTCAGCAAAACGGAAAATATTGCTGAAGCCGATGCAGACGGAAGACCTAAGGAATTTATGGGAGTCTATATGGAATACACCGAGATTTTCCTTCCTAAAAAATGGTTTAAAAAGAAAAATCCAGAAGGAAATACTCAGCAGACCATCGGTATTTCAGCCAATCATATGCTGATCGGAACCGGAGGACTTTCAGGAAATATTGCTATTAGACCTACCTACGCCGTAAAGACAGTAGGAACTGAAACAAAAGTTGTTGATTATTTCAGCAAGTTTTTTACGCTGGATTATGATAATCTGAAAGTGAAATCCATGAGCAGTTCTAATGAAACAACTATTCATGACATGGATGAACTGATGACTTTCATGAACGGTTTGGCATCACCTTCTGAGCTTAAATTTGTTTATCCAATGGGATTAAGAACCGTTGCAGGAGATTACAGGGAATTCCAGAAAGAAGAAGACTATTATAAGTTTCTGGCAAGCCTGTCTGTTGATAGTCTTGATGATGCTAACCGTACCCTGTGGTTTAATCTTGGGAAAGATTCTGAAAAGTCATGGGAATTAGGATTCAGCAAATTTGATATTGATTTCCATCAGGGGCAGGTAGTGCATTCCTCACTACATGCCGGACTGAAGATTAAGAAGTTCAAAAAGTATGATGGACAGGATATGATCATTGATGTCATAGGGGAATGGGAGAGCAAAGAAAACTTTAAACTTTCTGCTGCCGTTTTACCTTTTGGTCTGCCAATGAATCTTTTCAACATCCTTACCTTTTATTTGCAAAGAATAGAAATCGGAAAGAAAAATGATAACTTCTATGTGGAGGCAGATACCAAAATTACCTTCCCTGAAGGATCATTCGGAGAAAAATTGTTAGGAAAAGAAGGAATCGATCTGCCGGCTATCCGTTATTACGCCAACGGTAAATTTGAAATTGCGGGCGGGAGTTCTATCATTCCAACCAACCTTCATCTGAATTTAGGTCCGGTACGTATGGCGGTTACAGCCATCCACATGGGAACTATTCAGCGTATGTATAAAGACAAAATGCGTACCTATAATTATATCGGATTTGATGGTGGTATCAATATCAATCCATTAGGTCTTGATGTAAGAGGTAATGGGGTTAAATATTATTATACTGCAGATAACGATGAAATGGTTGAGAAATACGGAGGGAATATTGAGGAATATAAAGATTCTTATTTCCATATCTCAACCCTTGAAGTAGATCTTGTCATTCCGGGAACAGCGAGTGCAAGTGCTGCCGTAGCCATTATCAAAGGGGCTCTTACCATTCCGGAACCAGGGAAATCTACAGAATACAGAGGAAAAGTTTCTCTTCAGCTGCCAAAAATGAATATTTCCGGCTCTGCAGAAATGGCTTTTGATCCTAAATATCCGGGATTCCTGGTAGATGCAAGCGTAGAACTTCCGTTTGTGATTCCATTAGGTTCATTTGGTATTTTCGGATTCAGGGGACTCATCGGATACCGATATGTAGCCCATAAAGAGGCTATCGGAATGACAGAAAACGATACCTGGTACGATTACTATGTACATCCGCAGCGAGGAATCAATACGGATAAATTTATCGGACCTCAGTTTACGCAGAAGTATAGTGCACCATTCTCTTTTGGAGCAGGGGCTTCCCTGGCAACTCTAGACGGACGTCTTGCCTCATTACGAGCCATGGTATTGCTTTCAGTACCAAGTATGTTTGCTATTGATGCCGGATTAACGATCATCAGTGAGCGTCTTGGACTGACGGAAGATGATCCTAAAGTTCCGCCATTCTATGCTTTCGTGATCGTAGGTGATAATTCACTGGAAATCGGAGCGGGAGGTAACTTCCAGCTTAACAAAAATAACGGATCATTCATTGATATTAAGGCCGAAGTTCAGATGGGCTTCTTCTTTAAAAATCAAAGACCATGGTATGTTAATTTCGGAACAAGGGATAAGCCAATCAGAGCCAGTCTGTTTAAAGATTCGGTGAATATTAAGGCAGAATCGTATCTGATGATTGCCGCCAAAGGAATTGAAGCCGGCGCAAGGGTAGATTTTAACCTGAACCTGATCATTGTAAAAGTGTATGCCGCTATTGAAGTGGGAGCCCACATCAGTTTTGAAAGGCCACAGGTAGGAGGATACATTTATGTGGAAGGAGGAGCAGAGATCAATCTATTCATCGTAAGTGTTGCCCTGTTTATCTCGATCTATTTCAGAGTAGAGCTTGTATTCCCGTTCCTGATCCTGGCAGAATTCAAATTCGAACTGAAGATTAAGTTGCTGTTCATTAAAATTAAGCTTAAAGTTCACCTAAGCATCAAATGGGAGAAAAATGATAAGGTAGATACAACCGCTGTACCGCCTCTTACTTACGAATCAGATCCGCCAGAGATTGATTATCCGAAAGAAGAAAGATTGAAAAATGCGGTGAAAGGAGTCCATATGTTGACCAGTGAGACCTTTGATCTTCCTGTTGTACAGGTTGGTAATGCACCGTTACCATCTGTTAAAGATCATGAAAAGCTGCCTACCATTCCATTGGATACATATATTGATATCAAAATTGAAAAAGGACTTATTCCAACTTCTACTGCAGGTGAGAAAATCGGAGGCCATACCAACGGAGCAAGTGAATTTACAGATCTTATCCCGCCTCAGAAAACACAGCCGGGAGGTCATGTTCTTCGTCAGGTAAAACACCAGTATTCCATTGAAGATGTAGAGATTAAAATTCTTAATAAACAAGGAACTGCATGGAATAAATATAACCCTTACAGAGCCGTGCTTACCCAGAATGAAGCAAACAGCATCGCTAATCTGGATAAATTTAAATTAGGATTCTGGCAGAAAACCAATGATAAGTATGATACCATCAGGATTTTGGCATCTACGCCATTCTCATTCCTGGATTCTGCACAACCGGGGTGGTTTATTCCTGAACAATATGGAATTACGGCTTCATCATTATTCTGTACAAAAACAGAAAAAGTATGGCATGAATCTGATGTGAAGGATAAAACGGTAGGAACGGTATATTATCCACCGGCAGGAGCACCTTATAACTTCATTAATGGGGCCTATTACAACCTTTTAGGAACAGTATCGGATACAACGGATTATATGATGGTTTCAAATGCTTCTAACCCGCATAATTTCTCTAAATCCTTAAAGATTACCAACGGAAATACAATGGTTCTTTTACTTCCTGAAGCATCAGCAAGTATAGAGTTATTCCTTTCTACAATGGCTAGCTCAGTGAGGGTAAGATATTATAAAGATGTATTCTCTAATGCTATTAATCAGAATTATGCTCTGATTGAAGAAGTAACCAAAACCAAAGCCGAACTGGCATCAAAACTGGTGTATGAAGCAGTTAATCATGGTGGTCAGTATGTAAGTAAGATTGAAATTATTCCTTATAATGCCAACCAGCAGGAGATTGATGCTATCAATGCACAAATTGATCAGATCTGGGCCAATGCAACGGCTAATACAACGGGTGAGGTAACCAGCGTTGTCCTTTCACCGGAACAACAGGCTGTATACAATGAACTTGCTGAACAGTTAAAAAAACTGAAAGAAGGAGGATGTACAACCTCTCAATGTAAGGAGCTTGACTTTAATGTGATGCATGTTGAAAATGGTTATAATGGAGTATGGGGTAATGGAAACGTAAACTTTAATATGTCTAATCTAGCCACTCAGTGGGCAGATTATGAAACCCAGTATATGATGATAACAGGAGGAAACACTCCGCCATTTGTTGATTTCAATACTCATTCCGTAATTTTCCTGGTTTTACCTTATGGTCCTACCAGCCAGTTTATTAAATATAATAGTGTAATCACAAAAATTTCAGATAAAGCGGATGGTATTGATATCTGCTATTCAAGTGATTATCCGAAAGAAACAACGAACAAAGCGGTGATTATTAAGGTGAGCAAGACTACTCCAAAGCCTCTCAATCTGAAGTTTACCCCTGATTGCGGATGTAGTTCTGTAGAAGAACCTTGTACAAAAGATACAAAACTTTGCGATTTCCTTACAGGGCTTATGTATAATCTTAACCAGTGTATTGTTTATCAGGGAGTAGATGAAGTAACCCAGCTAAGATACAGTTCAAAATGTTTCTTAATATTCATTGATGCCATCTACCAGTTTGATAAAGAGTTCCCACAATATAACCTGATCCAAGGGGCAGGATATGTGAGAGAGCTTGTGGAGAAACTGAGAAGCTATCTGAATACCGAAGGTGCTAAGATGTCTGTGGCAGTACAGTTAACAAAAGATATTCACGACATCATTTTTAGACTAGGAAACTGCGGATGTAGTGATGATGATGGTAGTGGAAATACATCCAACCTTTGTTATACATTGTTCCATCAGGTGAGATGGGTAACGGCTGAAGATTATGAATATCAGCAGACCATTCCATCACAAGATGCTGTAACAGAAGATATGCAGCTGATGCAGGAGGCAATGAGCAAAGTGGTACAGCCGGTTTGGAGACCCAACAGTGTATACTACATCAACCTTAAACTGAAAGATAATGTAAACGGAGATACACCGCATATCATTGATTATTACTTCGCTTTTAAAACGGCAGGGCCTATCGGGCACTTTGAAAAGAAAAAGGAAAGTTATATTGAAAATCTTAAAGATGAACATGGCAATCCAATTCCTGATAAGAAGAAAAATATAGATGAATATCCAATTACTTCCCTGAAATCATATATCGATATGAAAAAATCATATCCTAATGTAGATGGAGATCTTCTAATGTCAAAACCATTATTCTACGGTAATGAACAGAGCAAAATTGTACTTTCATTTACCAAGCCTTATATCTACAATATGCTTAAAACATGGGCTGCTCATAATGCAAATGGAATGGATATAGGAGAGATCAAAGGAAGTATTAATATCGCAATTAAAGATCCTGTAACGGGTATTAGTATTCCATATCCATTGCCTACTACATGGACAAAACATGAAACAATACCGGTAACTAAAGAAATCTGGGAAGAAGACGATCCGAATTTACCATTGGGAATTCAGCAGATGCTTAACTATGTGAATCACGTTAACCAAAGCAATATAGGGATGGCTTGTACCATTAATCTTGGAAAGCCCGTTACCCCAAAAGCATATAAATACTCGGTTAAGCTGGAAGATCTGAGTCCGGAAAAATTATATACAGCCATTATTTACAATGCCTTTGATGATGACGGCAACGGAAATTATAATCCACAGCCTGCACCAACAACGGAAGATCCTTACAAAGTATATGAAGAAAACCAGAAGATTCATGAATTTGTATTCAGAACTTCAAGATACAAGGATTTCAAAGAGCAGGTAGAAAGTTATAAGCTGAAAGAATACAATGATAAAAACGAAGTGATCGGACAGAAAGATGCTATCTATGAAGTGAAAGCAGATCTTAAGCCACAACAGCTTAATGACCTTTATATCTTAGCTTCAGAAGGTATTGAAAATCCAAACTTAAAAGGGCTTGCCAATACCTATTCCGAAGTATTTGACCGTGCTTTTGAAGGAGTAATGGGGCTAAAACCATTAAATCCGCCAACCAATACGGAATTTGTTAAAATAGTCAATACCAATAATGACGTAGTTGCATTACTGATAAGGAATCCGGAGCCATTCAATGATCCTAGAATTCCATTGAAAGAAGTGAGGGAATGTCTTAAAGTTCTTGACGGCTTAAACGAGCATAATAAAGATTTCCAATTAATCTTTTCTAAAGATTATTCTCAGATTTTAGTCGTGCATAAGAGCAATAAGATCAAAGATCTGAAATTAAAACTGCAGTTTATGTATAAATACTGGAATGGATCAGCTTATACTGAATTTCCGGGAAGCAGAGTGACAATCAACGAATTAAAACTAAACAATTAATTAAATCTAAAATGAGTTTTTTTAAAAATCATAATTATATAAGTTCCAAAGGATTAATCAATTCTTCTACAAGAAGCCAGGGAAATGTAATGCAGGTAGGAAGTATTGATTCCGTTGGGCTGATTACAGTTCTTGACGAAAGCGGTAACCTGAAATGGAACAGAGCTTTCAAATCTCCTCAAGGAGGATATACTACCTTTGTTAAGGTAATCCCATTCAAAAACGGTGATTTCGCCGTGGTAGGGGTAACCGCCTATAAAACTCCTGTTGTGATGAGGATCAAAGGAACTGGAGAAGTACTATGGTGTAAAGTTTTTCCGTCGATTGAAACTGATGAAAGACGTATTTTTGCTGACATTTTTGCTGATTCACTGATTTACCTTACTTTTCATAGTGTAAACACAAAGACCAGCGGAACTCTTTTACTAACCGGATGGGAAGGAAAGGTAGATTCCAGAACAGATATTATTAATAACGGTACTCCAGGGGCAACCCTGGAAGTAACCGGGATCAGTACCTTTAGTGAAATTGTTCATATCAGTGCTAATGAAACCCTGAATGGAGTAACACGCGGTGTGTCTTTCTACGGGCAGGTAAATGAGCCGGTAATGACAGCTCAATATCCTTCTGTGAATGGGATTCCTGTTGTATTAAACGGAGTTTATTGCCGCCCGAACCAACAAGGTAGCTATGAGCTGCATTTGGGAGGTAAAATTAACAATATACCTGTTCTTTTGGCACCCGGTGACAGAGCATTTTTATTTAAAGACTGGGGTTCTCAATCAGTAAAATTTATCCATGGTAAAGACTTTTTCTATGCAACTACAGGTGCAGGTTCTAGCTTCTGCTATTCTGATTATAATTATACACCTGTATGGACGCAGCAGTCATTAGTCAAAGGTTTTTATATTGATCAGATTGTAGGAAATGAAGTGACCATAAGAGGTACACATACTTCCGATTTTACAGGACTTGTCAGCTCTGGCATTAATACATGTTTTACCTCGCCTACTAATAATACCAATGTATCACTAGAGGGGTATAAGTACAAAGAAGCGCTCTATATCTCCAACAAAGTAGATTTTAAGGAAGAAGACCTTAATTTTGATATCATCAATAAGCCTTATGCTAATGAAAATGCATGTGGTTCAAATGGTGGTGACGGAACAGAGATTACTTTTAATGAATTTTCAGGATTACAAACCCCTAATTTCTATCTTCAGGCTGCTGGATCCAGAGGAGAAGACAGTACCAAAGGAATTCACCTGAGATGGGCTTTCGGTGGTAAATTGGGGGAAAATCACCTTCCTAAAGGTAAACTGACGGATAATAAAAACAATTTCAATAAACCTGATGATTTTGTAAAAGTATACAGAACCCTTTATGAAAAGAAAATATTCAGCCTGGATTTTACGGAATCTCCTCAGCTTATTGATGAAAGTAAGAAGATGTGGGTATATAAGTTTAATAATGACAGTAGAATCTTTTATGTCTATTTCAAAAATAAAACAAAATATGCTCAGGTAAGGCAATCTGTCAACCCGATGACTGATCCTCTTAAATTCATGGAGCAATATGGTAATGAAATTGTAGAAATTCTTTGTAAAACAGACATTTTCTTTGCCGCAGAACTAAGGGTGGAAAATCAGCAGTCGGATTCAGTGGTAGAGCTGGAAGCTCTTTCTATTGCAGAACCCAACAACCTATCCCAACAGCAGCTTTCTTACAGGGCACACCCTTATAGCTTTAACGGGCTTGCCAATACCTATTTTAATGCTGAGAATGGAAAGACATTGCGCTTCAGACCAACCCATTGCCTTGTTACCGGAATTAAATTTGAATTCTATTCAGACTTTATCATCAGCAGAAACCAGGCAAACGCATGGAAATTAATGGGAGAATTTTCTCTTACTGATGAGAGAGACAGAGCCTTTGACAGATTAGATCCTCTACCGGGTGACAACCCTGTTCATGGAGCATGGCTGAGATACAATGATGGAGCGTACGTCAATACAGAAAATTATCGGATGAAATGGGAACATGCTTCTACCGGTCCTTTGGACAGAGATATTCAGACTGTGGTAAAAAGGTATGTAGAGTTAAGTAATGACCAGCAGAATCCAAAAGCGAATGAAACCATTTCAATTAACCTTTCTCCTACGGGTTCACAACAAGTAGTTGATATTAGCACGAATCTTCCTCAGGATGGAGATATGCAGGTGTCCAACCTGGATATTTTGAATATTGCTGCTCTGGATTACCATGTTGCAAGAATGCTGGGATTGGGATATCTTGATATCAAAGATGATGTTTTCGGAAACGAGTATATTTATATCGCAGAATATTATACCAATAAAAACCTGGATATTAATTCAGATGATAAGACTTATCAGCTGCTTTCAATGTCTCTTCCCGTTTCTACAGAGATTGAAAGGCTTTCATTACCTGTGAAGCTGATGAAGCTGAATAAAGGAATGGACTCTAATAATCCTCAGTCTGCCGGATTATATGATGCTGAAGGGTATTCCCATAATGGAAAGTATCGTTACATCAGTATTTATAATCAACAGGTTCCCGAAATTGAAGTAAACCCTACATTTATGGGGGATTCTCAGGAGTTCAATGCGTCTTCATTTACCTTCCCGGTATATGCTGGACTGGAATATCGTGTTGTAGAGCCTGGAAAAATAGATGATTATCAATGGATTAAGCCGGAACTATGCCATGATACTAAATATGCCAATATTGATAATGCGGCTGACTCTTTTGAAACACTGCCTCTTCAGATTCCTGATACGTATGCTCCATTATATATGCATAAGCAGGATAAAAGTGGAACGTATTTTTATAAAGGATATGGGATCAACTGGTTCTCAAGAGCGCAGGTTGGAGGAGAAGAGCTGTCTATCGAGACCAAAATTAAACCCAACAACAGGCTATTGCCTCCAACGGCAACAACAGCTTTTCTTATCCAGAAAGAATATCCTGTAACCCTTACTTCTCAAGGTGAGCAGGATCGTAGAAATGCAATTACAGACCCTGATAAAACATTGGTAAGACTTGGATTTGATCATCATATTTACCAGGATGAAATTGTATATCCTATTCCATTTGACTCAACGTTGCAGGATAGTTACTACCTGAATCCGGATGCTGTTTTCCCGGATGATAAAGAGGTGATGGCAGACGAAGTAGAGATCTTCTACAGGAATTATACGATGAAGGAAATCTCTGCGAAGGTGGCCAGTATTCATCATCATCCAAGTAATCAGCTTTTGGCAGAAATCAAAACGGTAGATTATACCTTGCCAAGTTCAGGAGGAACCATTGCTCCGGGATCTGGTATGCCTGCTCAGCCTTCAATTCCATTAAATATTTTAAAATCAGAAATTCCGGCAGGAACAACGATCAATGATTTTATCGGAGGAATTTTCTTACTGGATGGTGAAAGCTATATCATTAACGGCATCGAAGTGGAATCTACAGGATTGAAGTTTACAGTATTTAAAAAAGCACCAAGTGCAGCTATTATTGCAGGAACTTCACCGATGATCGATCAGAGCAGTCTTGTACTTCCTACATTCAGTCCGGGAACTGAAGGATTATTCAGCGCTACGGAAAATATGCAGAATACACCAACCTGGGGACCGAAAAACCCTAACTCGCTGAAAGTGAAAATCGGAACCAATGATTGGACAATTCACAGAGAGATTATTCATACACAGCAATCAGATGGATCTGTTCAGAGATTCCTTGAAAAGAGTAGAGGATTCTGGAAAACAGCTGAAATAGAGATGCATTATGAGAAAATTGATAAATATCAAAACAGTGAGGGAGTAGTTATAGATAAACCGGTTCAAGATTATAGGGTCCATAGAGGGGTTTATAAAGTTACATTCCCTGGATTCAAGCTGGCAAAGCATTCTCAGTTTTCACCCACCTCAGATTCTGTTGAATGGTTTAATGGTATTGTAAGGTTATTTACCGTAGAAGATTATGGTAATGGAGTTCCTAAAGAGTCCAGATCTATTTTCAAAGTGGTAAAAACAGAAAATATTGGAACAAACCAGGATCTTGTATTATATATTTACGATGAAAATTTCAGCATTAAAGAAAATGCGGCTCATTTACCTATATTTAATTATCATCCTGATGATGTGGCAACAATGCCATCTAAACCAATAACTCCACCAGTATATCCTACTGATCCTGTTATGGGCAAAAATATGCAGGTCAATTATTATCCTTCTTACAGGGTATATCTGTATAAGAATGCAGCCAATAATTTAATTGAGAATGCTGTTTTACCTTCTGAAAATGAAGATGTAAGATACTCTATCTTTGGATTTAAGAGTGTTGATAATGATAATGTGGATATGCAGGGAGCTAAGTATAAATCTAAATTCAGTGTTCCTGCTGTAATGTTTGCCAATAGAATTGTAGAACCTAAGCCTCCAAGAAAGCCAAAAGGCTCTATGTATGCAACCAGACCGGATAAATTCGGAAAGTCAACCTATAGCTTTATCACAGAGTATGATCATAAACCTTATTCAGTACAGTTTTTCAGAGCGAATAATGCCGTATTGCTGGCTTCTTTATATGAACCGTTAAAGATTGAGGAAATTAAAAACAGGCTTAATGCTCTTGGAGGTAATGATGAAGAATTCTTTACTGACAGATGGATGAATTTCGTGGATTTTGAAATGCTTCTTAATACAACGAAAACAGAATTTGAAGCATTTCCACCGGATAGCCCAGTGAAATATGCCCTGCCACTTCCAAACAGTAAAATATTATTGGATGCAATTAATTATTTTGTTGCGAATCATAACGAACATTTTGGGCTCCAGGCAGGACAAAGTGGATATGCTAACTTATTAGATGAAACCAAGTGGAAAAATGGACAATATCCAATTAACTATCATGTGATTGAGGCAGTTCCCAATAAGTTTGAGGAATTACGTTTGGGACATTTTATTAAAGAAGCAATGATTAACTGCTTCCTGCCGCTTACAGAAGTACCTGTTATTTATCAGCAGATTCATAATTTTGATTTCAATGATCTGAAAGGGCACAGGCCTAAAAATAAGAAACAGAATATCAGGGATGCTTCAGGATATTTACTGCCTACTACCCATGCGGATTTTGATATGGCCCCAATGGCAGCTATATACAGCCAAGGTCAGGGCGGAACTCCTCATTCAACACTGTTTACCGATTTTACACTTGATGGAGCTTCGGATAACTTCTACTTCTACGGAGTAAGAGAATTGGGAAATCAATTGCAGATGGGAGAGTTCAGTAAATTCCAGGGACCTATTAAACTGGTTAACACCAATCCTGCTGAACCACCAAAGATTTTAAGCTTACTTCCGGTAGTGGATAATTCTACATTGGGAATTTCTGCGAAAGTAAGGATTGAAGTGAACTCCTATACTGATGTACACAAGATCAATGAAATTTCCATTTACAGGGCAACCAATAAACTGGATGCAGATTCCATATTGAGTATGAAGCACATTAAAACAGTGAAAATTGCTGATGTGGAAGTGAATCCTGAAAACGGATCGTGGACAGTGTACGATGAATTTGAAGATCTGGATGAAAAACCTTACGGAGATCCGTTGTTCTATCGTGTAGTTGCTTCCAGAAAAGTAGAGTATACTACAATAGATTATAACGTATCACCTCCTGCTTCTAAAACGGTACAGGAACAGGCTCCGTCATTACCTTCAAAGACAACGGTAACTATGTTGGTTGAAAATTATAATCCGCCTGCACCTGTATTAAGATATCATTCAGAGCCAGTAGATTCGGATGTGATCAATTGGGTGATCCTATCCTGGGATCAAGTCTGCTATAAAGGAAAATACCACCTTTATAAAATGAGCCCAACGGGGAACTGGAAAGAAATCGCCAGAATAGACACAGATGAGAAAGATACTTCAAAAGCAAAACTGTATGTTTATGGGAATAATCCGGCAACCAATAAAGAAGAATGGTTCCTTACAGAAACATTTGACATGACTGGAAATGAGTTTTTCCTTCCTGTTGAAAAATTAGGATTGGATCCTATGAAGATTAAAGATGCAGAAGGAAGAGTACTTTATCATCACTTCAAGATGGTATCTCAGAATACATCTAATATGTTCAGTACCGAAGAAAAGATTCTTACGATATACAAAGAAGAAACCTGGACAGATATAGGTGGAATTTCCCATGACGGAACAGACGGAATGATCTTACAGGGAACTTTCATTGTAAGACCTTAATTAACCTTTCACATAACTAATAAAGATAAAACAGTTCCTCCTTACCGGTAGGAAAGGGGGACTGTTTATCAAAAACAAAAAAATTATGGCAAAAAAAACAATTGCAGCATTAAAAGAATATTTTAAAGTTGGAAAGAGACCAACTGAAAGCCAGTTTGGAGATTTAATTGATAGTTATATCCATATGGACGCTTTTAATCCTAATGCTTATCTACCACTTTCAGGAGGCAAAATGACAGGTGTTTTAAGTTTGGGAAATGCCAGCACAACATATATTTCCAGGGATTTGTCAGATATAACGACTAACACCAACTTTTCCAGATACTTTACAAAACTGACGGGTTCTAATGGAGATATTGACAGTTTTGGATATTATGGGGCAGTAACCAATACCGGCTCAGTAACAATGAATTGGGGATTTATTGGAGGAACTGCTTATAATGGTAAAAATGCAATCAGATGGACCTCAGATCAGAGAGTGGCTATAGGGGGAAGTTCTTCAGTACTTCCTACTACCGGATATGCATTAGATGTAATAGGAAATGCTTATGTAAGAGGAGATGTTACCTTTGCCGGTGGCCTGAATACCTATCAGGGTTCATTACAGGTTCAGCATCTGGGAATTAATAAACTAAGGGCAGACAGTGCCAACACAATATTATCAGGAACATCCAGCAGTTCTACAAGTGGAATATTTTTAAGACCTGCGGGAGACACAGTTGGAACCGGTCAGATAATTATTAGCGCGAACGGAACTCAGTACGTAGATAATTATAACTTACTTTTCGGATCTCAGGTAGCAGCAGGATCATCTATTTTTCATACCAATATTTCAGGAACTAACACTCCCGGTTATGGAATATGGATGGGGCACAACCTTCAGTTTAACGGAACAGACTTTATTCAGCCAAGAGGTAGCTTAAATTCCTGGGCTTTTACAGTCAATAATCACAAAGGTTTTTCCTTTAACAAAGCGAATAGCAGTACAGTGAATGGTTCTGCAGTTTCTCTTATTGAACTGGTAAAGATATCAGGTACAGGAGTGATCAGCACACTAAATAATGGAAGCTCAGACCAATGGAATACGGCTTATGGCTGGGGCAATCATGCAGGAAAATACCTACCCATAAATTATGCTACTCCTGTTAATGCACTGCCTTATCAAAACGATATGTTGGCTGTGCCGGTAGGAACTTATGCAGCAACAGTGAGCACAGCGTCTGTCAATTTGCCTTTTACGCAAGCAGGAGGGCTAATCTCTTTTGGTAACGCAGCTGTTTCAACAAGATTATTGGGAGCCAGAGATAACTCGGATAATCTGTGGTTCCAATCCGGTGATGGTAAAGGAGCCTGGAGACAGATTGCTTCAAGAGATTGGGTTATCAATCAGTTAAATTCAGCATCCAAAGCTACATTATCACCAGAAAAAGTATCCTTTGCTCAATCCACAGAAAATAATCTGTCCGGCAAGAAAGAATATGAAATTGATTCAACCTTTTATCTGGAAGTAAACGATGAAACACAATTTATTACAATCACAGGTAATCAGTTGTCAGATATGGTTTGTAATATAACGGAATCATATTCTCAACAGGAAATTAAAATCATCAACCTGTCAGCATCTTCATCAATTAATCTTCAGTTAAAAGGAATCTCTGCTGCTGTGGTAGAACCAATGAACTATATAAAGATTTATATCACAAAAGATTTGAAGATCATAAATCTGGGCCAATTTACCTTAGAAGTTTTGGCTTAAATAAACAAAAACTTTCCTGTTTAAGCCAATAACAGGAAAGAATAATCATCAAAAAACAACAAATTATGGCCAAAAAAACAATTGCAGCTTTAAAAGAGTATTTTAAGGCTGGAAAGAGACCTACTGAAAGTCAGTTTGGTGATCTTATAGATAGCTATGTTCATGTAGACGAATCATCAGAATATTCAACCATAGTAGAATTCCCTGCCAATTATCAGGTAGGAGATTATGTGGAATTTTTAAATTTCGCCCCATCCAGTGTAGGTGCAGGTGGGTTTTTTGAAGTATCGTTAGCCTATACAAGAGGAAATATTGCTTGTGGAGCAACGCATATTGCAGCGGTTTCGCATTCAAATCCCAATATCTGGAGAGAATGTGGAACCATCAATGAAAATAATTATGTTGATGGTAACATAAACTATAATTTCACCATCGATGTTAATGGTGGAACCAATAAGTTTCGTATCAGGGCAGTTCATACCTATGGTTCTGCTGATCAGGTATTAAGGGTTTTTATTAAAGTAAGATCCATTAATAAAAATGATGTATGGGCTTCTATAGATATCAGAGGAAATACCTCTGATTCTATTCCTCTTCAGCCTATGACCAATGAGTGGAATCTTTGGGTGGGCAATCTTTTGTCAAGTGAGAGTGCTAAAGTAGCCCTAAAAGTAAATAAAGACGGAAATGTAGGAATGGGAACTGAAGCTCCCAAAGGTAAGCTGGATGTCAGAGGAACTATTTATGCAGGACAGGGAGACGGAACACAAGGAAATAACGCAATGGCTATTCGTTATGAAGATGGTTCGGTAAATAACTGGGGATCATTAAGAAGCAGTGCAGAAACTTATATGAGTTTTGGTGTTAGAGCAGATCCTTATGCCGGATTAAAATGGTTATCTACCAGTGGTGCTTTTCCTCGCTCTAATACAGCAGTAGTTACAGGAAGTGAAGGAATTAAATTTTTTAGTTCAAGCCATCAGCAGACAGCTTTAGATCTTCCGGTTAATATGTCTGAATTGATGAGAATTAGTCCCAATGGAAATGTAGGAATTGGAACAGAGAATCCACAGCAGAAGCTTGATGTAAGAGGGATAATTACATCACAGGTAGCTAGTAATGAAGGAGGAGCTGTATTTTTACAGAACCCTAATAAAACAGCAGGTACTGCTCATCAATGGGCCATCTATAATATGACCGGAGGATATGGCAACGGATTACAGTTCTGGAGCTATTCTGCAGATGGAAATAGCTATGGTTCCAGAATGACGATTGCAGATAATGGAAATGTGGGAATTGGAACTGCAAGCCCTCAAGCTAAATTGGATGTAGCTGGTAATATTTCCATTGCGGGTGAATCTACCTTACAATTATCAGGCTTTGATACAAATCACGGCTTAAAGTATACTCATAAAACTTTTGCTAATACTGTTATAGATGGCCCAGTACTTTATGGATACAGTGGTGGTGCTTTAGGGGTAAAGCAAGATAATTTAGGAGTAGAAAAGATCGCTTTGCAATGGAAAGCAAATGGAAATGTTGCCATTTTTGGTAAACTGGAAGCAAAAGATGTAGTTATTACAGCTACACCTACAGCAGATCATGTTTTTGCATCCAATTATAATTTAAGAGAAATTGATGAGCTTGAAAAATTTATTTCTGAAAAAAGCCATCTTCCGGAAATTCCTTCTGCTAAAGAAATGACAGATAGTGGATTGTCAGTAGGAGACTTTCAAATTAAACTGCTTCAGAAAATTGAAGAATTAACACTATACATGATCTCCATGAAAAAAGAGATTGATGTTTTAAAAGCAAACTAATCATGGCTAAAAAAAGTATACCGGAATTAAAAGAATATTTCAAAGCAGCAAGAAGACCAACTGAAAGCCAGTTTGGAGATTTAATAGACAGTTTTACCCATTGGGATGATCCAAATGTATTTTCAACCCATTATAAGGAAAAAAATAACCTGAGATTTACTTTTCCTGAGCAACAGGCAGATCAGGCAATAGATATATTGCTAGGAAATGTGAGCATTGATGGATGGGTTGAAGTGGAAATTACTGGTTTTTACAATTTCCAGAATAGTGTAGGAGTCATTAAAAAGCAGATAGTTATTGGAGCCTTTAATGATAATAGTATTTGGAGACCATCATTATCAAGAGTTATTGAAGCTTCAGGAGAGATTGTCGATAATATTTATATTGGTGATATAGTTTGGGATAATACCCTTAAACAATATAAAATAACTATTTATCATACAAACTCAAGGGGTAACGATTATGTAGTAAGACTGGTGCAACATTCTACATTAAACGCAATGGTAGATAAAGCAGTTCTTTCAGATGTTTATACCAATCCGCTTATAGGTCAGAAGAAACATTATGTACACTACCACGGAAATGTAGGAATAAAAACAAAGAACCCTGCTGCTTCATTAGATATCCAGGGAAGAATATTATTTGATGCTGATTCTCCTGTTGTAGGAGGAGTCGGAATCAAAGGGTATGAGACTATGTGGGCAAGAGGGTATAATTTTGTTTCATCCGATGGAACTCAAAATACAGGAGGTTTTGGAGCTGTAGGAGTGCAAAATAATATTAACCGATATTATATAGGAAAGTATGAAAATCAAATTGTGACATTTAATCCTGAAAACAGACAAAGTTCATTCGGTGGAAATATTGATGTTTACGGAGAAGCAAAATCCAGAAGTCAGAGGATTTTTGATTATTCACCAACCATTTATCTAGACAGAAGTGAAAATTATGGTGGATATACCCAGGGTATCCAGACCAGATTATTGGACGGCAGCAACAATTGGTTTTTTGGAAATGCAGGCCCAGATACTTTTGTAGTTTCTAGTGGAACATATGCTGAAGGGCGGCAACTGGTTATTAACAGAAATGGTAATGCAGCCTTTCAAGGGAAAGTAGAAGCTAAAAACTTTGTAGTGTCTGCTACCCCAACAGCAGACTATGTTTTTGCAGCCGATTATAATTTAAGGGGAATTAATGAACTCGAAAAATTTATCACAGAGAAGAACCATCTTCCGGAAATTCCTTCTGCTAAAGAAATGACAGACAATGGATTGTCCATAGGAGATTTTCAGATCAAATTACTTCAGAAAATTGAAGAATTAACCTTGTATATCATTGCTCTTAAAAAGGAGATTGATTTAAAACCTAATTAATTATGGCAAAAAAAACAATAACAGAATTAAAAAATTATTTTAAAGCAGGAAAAAGACCAACTGAAGGACAGTTTGGTGACGTAATGGATAGTTTTGCCAACCTGGAAGATCCACAGCTGTTTCCTAAGAATTATTTTGAGAAAAGGCTAAGTTTAGATTTTCCTCATAATGTAGCTGATCAGGCTGTAGATATCCTTCTAGGAAATAGGGGAATGTCAGGGAGGCTTGAAATAGAAATTGTGGGAACATGGATGTACTGGAATAGCGTTGGAAATATTAAGAAACTGTTTCAGGTAGGATTCAATCCGGATAACGGAGTGTGGTATACACCCACATCAAGAATTGTAGAAGCAGCAGGACTTATTACGAATCATATTTATATTGGAGACATTGTTTGGGACGCTGCTATTAATCAATATAAAATACCTATTTATCACACTCATTTTTCAGGTAATATATATGATGTCAGAATTACTTATCATTGCCCGTTTGATACGCAGGACCTTAGTGAGGTAAAACTTTCAGATGTTTATACTAATGCTCTTACAGGGCAAAGAGTGCATCATATTAACTATAATTATAATCTGGGAGTAGGAACCTCTTTACCGGAAACAAGTCTCCATGTAATGGCACCAAAAGATAAGGGGCACTCCAATGTTGTAGGAGCGATGTTTGATAGAAATGAAGCTGCCGGAGGAAGTAATATTGTACAATTAAAGTATCATTCTACAGCAGACCTTGAGCTAAACTCTTTGTTTACCGGAACCAATTTCAGATATGGTTCTTATGGGGATTTTAATATTGTTAATAATATTGATGATGGTACTTATGGTGCTATTAATATAGTTACCAATAAACAAACAAGATTAAGTATAATGCCAAATGGAAATATAGGAATAGGAACCGTTAATCCAATATCTAAATTAGATGTTAGGGGAAATATCGTTGCTGGTATAACCGATGCAACAGAAGGAATCAATGCATTTGCTATCCGTTATGAAAATGGCTCAGTAAATAATTGGGGATCGTTAAGAAGTGGTGCTGAAACTTATATGAGTTATGGGGTAAAAGCTGATAATAAAACAGCTTATGGCTGGTTGTCAGGCAGTGGATCCTATCCTAGTTATAAGACAGCAGTTACTACAGGGAATGATGGAATCAGGTTTTTGTCTTCTGCTTATGAGAAAATAGCACAGGACTCACCAGTTACGATGTCAGAGCTTATGAGAATAACCCCTGGTGGAAATGTAGGAATAGGGACTCGAAATCCAGACCAGAAGCTTACTGTAAAAGGAAAAATTCATGCAGAAGATGTGATAGTAGACATGAATGTTCCTGCGGATTATGTTTTCCAGAAATATTTTGACGGAGAATCTTCCCTCAGACCGGACTATCAGATGCCAACACTTCAGAAACTGGAAGCTTTTGTAAAAGAAAATAAGCACCTTCCGGAGATTCCTTCCGGAGACGCCATTAAAAAAGACGGTGTTAATCTGGGAGACTTCCAAATGAAACTGCTTCAGAAGATTGAAGAGCTAACACTATATGTCATTTCTCAGAATAAAGAAATAGAAAACCTGAAAGCTATTATTGAAAAATAGTACCATTCAATATAATAATATAATACTATTTGAAAAAAGAACTCCCTCAAATTGGTTTGGGGGAGTTTATGGTTTATCAAAATAAGGATAGTATAAAACAAAAAAACCTCTGACTAATCAGAGGCTTTCAAGTGGTTTCTCCAGGAATCGAACCAGGGACACATGGATTTTCAATCCATTGCTCTACCAACTGAGCTAAGAAACCATTATATTTATTCGTTTGACTTACTTCGTTGTTTTAAAGTGTTGCAAAAGTATAACATTTTGTAATATCACGCAAGTTTTTGCAACTCTTTTTTACAATTATAGGTCAGTTTATTTCTTTTAAAATCCCAATATATTGCCATTCAGTAAGTTGGTTTTAAGAAAAATTGTTCTTATAATATCTTGGAATACTGGAAAAGTTCATTCCTGTTTTCTGATGTAAACAGTAAAAGAAAAAGCCTCTGAGATATCAGAGGCTTTTAAGTGGTTTCTCCAGGAATCGAACCAGGGACACATGGATTTTCAATCCATTGCTCTACCAACTGAGCTAAGAAACCATTACTTCGTTGTTTTTAAAGTGGTGCAAAACTAATGTATTTTTTTTATTCTGGCAATGTTTTTTTATGTTTTTTTATTTTTATATCTGATTTTTTTCTTTTATTGAATTGTATATCAGTATAGTCCGGATAGGAGTAGTGCAGCCTTTTTATATATCTTTGATGAAACCGCTGGCAGATTGAATAAATACCTTTATATTTAGTGATATTTATAAAATTTAATGGGAAGCACAATTAAACGGATTTTGATTGTTTTAGGTATTGGAGTGATAGTGTATTTCGGAATGAGCTTTTTAGTAGCCTCCTGGATAAGTTATTTCTCTTCAACTAAAAGGATTAATAGTTTACCAAAAGAAAAGATTCTGTTTACTGCATTAAAAAAAGAATATCATTTAACCCAAATAGAAAGATCTCCTGATACAGAACAGAAACTGTTACATCCTAAAGATACATTGGTTTATACTCTTTACCTTTCTACAATAGTTTGTGAACAGAAAAAAGAAAATATCGCTCGAATTTCCAGAGAAGTAGCTCAAAAGATTAATAGTCTCGGTTTACATCAGAATTTCTACAAATATGAATTGTTTTTTTATTGTAAGGAGCTTCCACCAGGGCTTCTGAGGTATGAATTTTTAAGAAAAGATCTTAAATAGACAAGAAGTATTTTTTAATTCTGATGTGCTGAATTACTAATAGTAAGTTTAGTCTGGCTTGCCGTTAAAAATAAAAACTAAGTTTATTTCAAAGATTTACTACGTTTATAGACAATGAGTTTAATGAAGTAGAGGAGTAGGTTTCAACCTGTATATAAAACTGGAAGAGGAATACTATTTTATAATAGCGAATTTGAGACTGGATAAGAAAACAAAAAAACCTCTGACTAATCAGAGGTTTTCAAGTGGTTTCTCCAGGAATCGAACCAGGGACACATGGATTTTCAATCCATTGCTCTACCAACTGAGCTAAGAAACCATTATATTTTTGTTTGACTTACTTCGTTGTTTTAAAGTGATGCAAAATTAGTAAGTTTTAGTATACAAAGCAAGTATTCATCGTACTTTTTTCGATTATAACTAAAACCTATTGATTATCAGCTGAATTATTTTCCTGTTCTTTTCTGATTTGCTCACTCATCTCTTCCAATACCGGTTTAATCGTACTTTCAGGAAGATCACTGATTCTGATATACATCAATCCGTCAATCGCATCATTGAAATTCGGGTCAACGTTGAAAGCAATTACTTTAGCGTTTTGCTTGATATATTTTTTTATCAGAACAGGTAGTCTCAGTTCAGGTTCAAGATCATCAATGATCTTATCCAGCTTGTTAAGATCGGACTCCATTTCCTCAAAGAAAAGACTTTTATCCCTATCACGAAGCTTTACTTTGTATTCATTTCTAGGAGTGATATACTGAGCTACTGCAGAATCAAAATAATTGGAACGCATAAACTCAATCATCAGAGATTTAGAGAACTCAGAGAATTTATTGGAAATACTTACTCCTCCCATCAGGAATTTATGATCAGGATTTCTCAGGCATACATGCACAATACCTCTCCATAAAAGGAAAAGCGGAAGTGGTTTCTGTTGGTATTCCTGGCAGATGTAAGCACGGCCCATTTCAATTACCTTTTTAAAGAAAGGGTGAATATCCTGCTCAAATTCAAATAATGAACTTGTATAGAAACCTTTGATGCCATATTTCTTCATTACCTCTCTACCAAGGGCCATTCTGTAGGCTCCTGCCAGTTTCTTCTCAGCATTATCCCAAAGGAACAGGTGGTGGTAATGTTTATCATATTCATCAAGGTCAAACGGAAGATTACTTCCTTCTCCTACCGCACGGAAAGTCAACTCCCTCTGACGTCCGATTTCCCTCATAATAGAAGGAATTTCTTCGTAAGTAGTAAAATAGATCTCGTAATTTCCGTTGCTGAATAACATCTTATCAGTTCCCCTAAGTTTGTCAACATCTTTCATAATGTCTTCAACAGGAGTTTCATCAATGATGTTCTGAACAATATTTTCCTCTTTCAGTAAAGGAAATTTAACAGATAGATTCTGAAGGTTGATGCTTTGAGCAAGAGATTTTCTTTTTTCATAGTAAGATTTCATCATATAAACCTTACGTTTCAGAAACTCTCCCAGTTCCTCAATGGTTTCCATTTCATCCATAGCCTTTACAGAGATTGGTTTTCCAATCCTGATTCTGATAGGTTTCTCTCTATCATTCATCATTTCTGCAGGAAGCATAAGGGTCTGTAAACTTGGGTGAAGTTTAGCTACCTGATAAAAAAGACGGCTGTTTTTTGCATGGAAATACATAGGAACAACGGGCACTTTAGCCATTCTGATAAGCTTAAGTGCCGTTTTTTCCCATTCTTTATCTAAAATTTCTCCGTAAGGATTGTTTTTGTTAGAAACTTCTCCCGCCGGAAAAATACCTACGCAGCCTCCATTCTGTAAATGCTTGAGCGTTTCTCGCATTCCTGAAGCACTGCTGTAAGCTTCTTTTCTGTTTTCAAAAGGATTTACAGCGATTACGTACGGTTCCATAGGTTTGATCTTTTCCAAAAGGAAATTTCCCATTACCTTAAAATCCGGACGAACCTCTGACAAGATCTTGCACATCAGAATTCCGTCAATAGCACCCAGCGGATGATTGGAAACCAGAACAAAGGGTCCTGTTTTCGGAATTTTTGCCAGATCCTCTTCAAAAGCTACATAGCTTAGGTTTCTTTCTCTTACAAACGAGTCGAAAAAGTCTTTGCCTTCCTTATCTTTTAATTTGTCGTATAGTTTATTTACTTCATTTATTTTAGCAATGCTCATCACAGCAGATGCTACTGGATTCTTTAGAAATCCAATTTTACTTAAGCCGGAAGCTTTGATCAGATCGTTTTTCGAAATTAAACTCATGTGTGTTTAGTCGCAATTAATATTATTGTGTTACCATTTGAAGCGTATTTTTGGAAATTTGTTCCAATAATACATTTTTTTCATGGTAAAATCTATCAATGTGATCCATCTTCGCATTTCTTACTGTGAATAAAGATACATTTTTAATTGCTTCGGTTTTAAAAATTTTTTGAAGCTCTTCATTAAGCTCTTCAAGGTGATTAAATTTATCTTCCAGACATAATGCCAATGAGATGGCAGAATTCTGCATTAGAGAAACCTTAATCTTGTATTTAGATAAATATCCGAAGATCAGGCTCATATGGTCTTCTGCAATAAAAGAGAAGTCTCTGGTAGAGATTTTTAAAAGGTCCTGGTTTTCTTTAAGGATATAAGATTCCTCCTGCTGATTCTTGTCTGAAGCGCCTACTTTAGTTCCTTCCTTGGTAGGATCTACAAAGGATTTTACATAAAATGGAATGTTTTTTTGTTGTAGCGGTTGCAAGGTTTTCGGGTGAATAACACTTGCTCCATAATAAGCCATTTCAATAGCCTCTTCATAAGAGATATTGGAAAGCAGAGAAACATCTTTAAATTTTCTTGGATCTCCGGTCATTACTCCCGGAACATCCTTCCAGATGGTCATGGCTTCAGCATTTAAGCAATAGGCAAAAATAGCAGCAGAGTAATCTGAGCCTTCTCTTCCTAATGTTACCGTAAAGTTATTATCATCAGAACCAATAAAACCTTGTGTTACATAGCAGATCTCAGGATTTAAATGAGAAATGAATTCCTCAGTTTTTGACCAGTCTACAACCCCTTCTCTGTAAGAATTATCTGTTTTTACATAATCTCTTGCATCCAGCCATTGATTGGTAAATTGGATCTCATTCAGGTATTCACTTACGATTTTGGTAGAAATCATTTCTCCACAGCTAACTACCTGATCATATACGAAGTTGTAATTAGGAGACTTATTTCTTCTTAAGAAAGAATCAATATCATCAAAGAAGAGATTGATTTCAGCAAAAACCGCATGATTTTCAGGAAAAAGACCCTCCGCAATCTCAATGTGTTTTCGTTTTATCTTTTCAATCTCAGTTTGATAGTTATCCTTTTTGAAATAAAGTTCTACAACTTTTTCCAACTCATTGGTCGTTTTGCCCATTGCTGAAATCACCAGCAAACATTTGGCAAACCCCTGGCTTTTTAGAACCATGGACACGTTTTTCACACTGTCAGCGTCTTTCACAGACGCGCCACCAAACTTGAAAATTTTCATTAAATTGTTAAAAATAAAATTGTTAGATAAAAATTACATGAGTTTTTTACGGACGTCAAAATTATAAATTTACAACGAGATATGAAATAGGCTAATGAGAGCATCGAATTAAGATTTCCTTAAAATACCTATGAATATGAGATTTGATAACGGTTGAACGCAGGAACAGAGAGGATTAAGATCTATGAAGAATCCCTATTTATCCCATACATTTCTTTGATATTTATTTTTGAATTAGAAAACAGGAAAATCCTTAAGAATTCAATAGGATGGGCTTTAGCCCATTCAAATAAAAAATAAAATTCCATTGGCTTTAGCCAAAGCTTAAGAAAGAATAATATAAGATATATTTTTTCAGTTTTCATTGGAGTCTTTAAACGTTCAGTATTAAAATAAATAAACTGAATTTTTCAATGGTTTGGGATAACGAAATGGGAGTAGAATCATAAGAGTATATTTAATATTATGTTTTGTTTTGTTTGTATTGTATTGATATACAGTGTGTAGCTTCTTTTGTAATTAAATTTTCTTAATGCAAGAAATTTTCCGAAATTTGGAGAAAACGTAAAAAGAAAAATATGTCAAATCAGCCATTACAGACTTTAGGAGAATTTCTTATCGATAAACAGGACGATTTTCAGTATTCAACAGGTGAATTTTCTCGTCTTCTAAGTGCAATAAGATTGGCTTCTAAAGTGGTTAACAGAGAAGTAAATAAAGCCGGAATTGTAGATATTACAGGTGCAGCAGGAAACCAAAATGTTCAAGGTGAGGAGCAGCAGAAACTGGATGTAATTGCCAATGAAATTTTTATTACAGCTTTGTCTCAAAGAGAGGTTGTTTGTGGTATAGCTTCTGAAGAAAATGATAATTTCATTGATATCAAATGCGGAGAAAACGGTCACTTAAGCAAATATGTGGTGCTGATTGATCCTTTGGATGGATCATCAAACATCGATGTGAACGTTTCCGTAGGAACTATTTTCTCTATTTACAGAAGAGTTACAGAGCCGGGAACCCCTGTACAGCTTGAGGATTTCTTACAGAAAGGAGTGAATCAGATTGCTGCAGGATATGTAATCTACGGTTCTTCTACCATGATTGTTTATACTACAGGAAACGGTGTAAACGGATTTACTTTGGATCCGTCTTTAGGTACGTATTATCTTTCTCATCCAAACATGACTTTCCCGAAAACAGGAAAAATCTACTCCATTAACGAAGGAAACTATATCAAATTCCCTCAGGGAGTAAAAAATTATCTTAAATATTGCCAGATGGAAGAAGGTGATCGTCCTTATACTTCCAGATACATCGGTTCACTGGTAGCAGATTTCCACAGAAATATGCTGAAAGGAGGAATTTATATTTATCCTTCTTATTCCCAGGCACCTAATGGTAAATTAAGATTATTATACGAATGTAACCCAATGGCTTTCCTTGCAGAACAGGCAGGAGGAAAAGCTACAGATGGCTTCAGAAGAATTTTGGAAGTGGAACCTACAGAACTTCACCAGAGAATTCCATTTTTCTGCGGAAGTATTGATATGGTGGAAAAAGCAGAAGAGTTTATGCGTATTGACAGCGTAAAGTAATGAAAGCAACTTATTTTAAATATTTATTAGAATTCAAACGCCCGAGTGGAACATCTCGCGGCGTTTTGCTTGATAAGGAAACCTTTATCCTTGAAATTTCCGCAAATGAAAAAAAAGGGACAGGTGAGTGTGCCATCTTCAGAGGATTGAGCTTTGATGACAGACCGGATTATGAAGAGAAATTAAAGTGGCTTTGTGAAAACATAAACCAAAGCCCGGAGTTTCTGAAAGAAGAATTAAAAGGTTTTCCTTCCATTTGGTTTGGATATGAACAGGCTATTCAGAACTTGAAGTTTGGAGAAAATCTTTATTTTCCAAGTGAGTTTACAGAAGGGCAATCTGCTATCACCATCAATGGGCTGATCTGGATGGGTGATGTTGGCTACATGGAAGAACAGATTCAGGATAAGCTGGAAAAAGGCTTTCACTGTATCAAATTAAAAATCGGAGTTGATTGGAAATCAGAGCATGTTATTTTGCAGAAATTAAGAGAAAAATTTTCCAAAGAGCAATTGGAGCTGCGTGTAGATGCTAATGGTGGATTCAGTAAAGAACAAGCTGTAACTGTTCTGAAGCAGCTTGCAGATTTGCATATTCATTCCATAGAACAGCCTATTAAAGCCGGAAACTGGAGTGATATGGCTGAATTGTGTGCTCACACTCCAACACCTATTGCTTTAGATGAAGAGTTAATCGGAATTACAGACCCTGAGGAGAAGAAAAAACTTTTAGAAACGATAAAGCCACAATATATTATTTTAAAGCCTGCTTTAGTAGGAGGTTTTTCCGGTTCTGATGAATGGATTTCCCTGGCAGAACAGCAGAATATCGGCTGGTGGATTACTTCAGCATTAGAAAGCAATATAGGATTAAATGCCATTGCACAATATACCTTCACAAAAAAAAGTCCAATGCCTCAAGGTTTAGGCACTGGAGCTTTATTTACAAATAATTTTGAATCCAGTTTAGATCTCAGAAATGAACTGTTATGGTTCAGAAAATAAAAGATAAATTAACAAGTTGGATTATCCGAGTGTTCCCAATCCCATTGTTTGCAGCATCTTGCTCTGGAATCCCAGATGTTACATCCTATGGGAACTACAGGAATATTTCCTCCTTTAATGTTTTTTAACTCTCCTTTTTTTAATTTTTTCAGATTTTTCATAGTTGATTTTTTGATTGAGTGTTGTATAGTAAAAGTCCAACACCACAAGGTTTAGGCGTTGGAGCTTTTAGATCATTTTGAAACCAGAAAACTCATTTCTGAGTTTTCTGGTTTCAAAATATATTGATTAGATATAAACTAGCAATATGGAGGTGGAGAGTTAGGGCAGGTTTTTCCACCACAATATCCTTCTGCCCATGATCTGCAACATGCTGCTTCAGGATCCCAATTGTTACATCCAAGTGGAGGTCTTCCTCCATTGATTCTTTTTAATTCTCCTTTGTTTAATTTTCTTAGATTTTTCATTGTAAATATTTTAATTTGTTTGATAAGTAAATATCTAAAATCATTTTATATTATACAATACATGGTGAATTGTTTTATTGATTTTTAACAGAATAATAGAATTTTTGTATTAATATGTAAAAAACGAGAGCTGGAATATATGATGTTTAAATCATTATTTATAACAATCAAATATGATAAAGAATCCCTGCAAAGTACATGTAGGAATTATCAAAAGTATCGGAGCATTTAAAGAATAAAGTAATTTTAGGATCGGATAATTAATCTTTTTTTGTATAAGTTATTATTAATTTAAATCACATCTTTTACGAAAATGGCTTTCTTTATATAAGTTATGATATAAGAAAACCTTTTTTTAATCTTTTTCATGATAAAAAAATTGTAATTCTCTATTATTTGAATTGGCAATCATTATGCCATTTTTCAGATCTGCGGCAACTTTAACATTAGGTTAATTTTATAGTATTTTTTTAATTAACCATTAAGAAATAATTGTGAAAATATTTTCGTTATTTTTGATTCTATTGCTGATAAGATTCCTATCTATTCCATATAAATTCTGAAAAATATCATTCTGTACTTGTGAACTGGAAAGGTATCCCCAATGATTTCCCACTTCAAATTTAAAGCTGTTTAATACATCATCTTTCACGAAAGTACAATCGATGATAGAAACAATATCCTTATAAGGAGTAATATCACTCGGTCCGTTTTTACCCAGCCTTGGAGTTAGGATATTTTTGGTAAACTGTGAGATTCCCAGAATCAGATCCTGCCTGTTCAGATAAATAGAAATCCGGTTGGCAAGTAACGGTAACTTATTGAAAGAATCTTCTGAGTCCTCAAATACCTTATAAGAAACGTCAGCATTCAGCAAAATTACCTGGTCAATCACCCTCAGAATATTTTCTCTTTTAAGGCTGTACAGCATACTTTGAAGAACTCTGTTTCCCATGGAATGAGCCATGATATGAATTCTCTGGTTGCACGGGATAAGATCGCGGTTAGAAAAAATGTCTTTTAAAAACTGAGTGTAAAAATAAAACAGTCTCAGCAATGATGTTCCGGAATTGATACTGGCTGCCTTATCATCAAAATAAGTTAAAGGTACAATGCTGCTGGAAGCCGGCCAGCTCACAAATAAAATATGTTCAACAGGAGATGCGGGATTATCAATGAAGAGTTTTTTAAGATCAATCATAGCCTTCAATTCATCATCAAAATCATAGGCATAGCCATGAATAAAAATCAATACATCACTTCTGTCCTTGGTGGCAGACATATTTTTATATAGTTCGTAGAATAAGCGTTGGGTTCCGCCAAGATTATTGGCTGTAAGAGTGGATTTTTTAATTCCTTTTTCGCTTAAAAGAACTTCTAGAACTTCTTCATAACCTTGCTTTTCAGGTTCGGAGAACAGTTTGTAATTCAGGATATTTCTGTTGGTATAGTCTTTTTTCTTTTTGGCTGCGGCAGTAGGCTCCTTATAATGATCAAAATCACATTTTGCAATCCTGAAATTAGGGATTGAATATTCGTCATTGGAAAAAGAATCTACTTTTTCGCCTTTATAACGGACGATTTTCCGATTGCTTAAGATATAAACAGCCATAAGCGATAATTTGGTACGATGGTTTTTAGTTTTTCCTAAATTAATGAAAAATACTGAATTACAATGCATATGGCTTAAAAATTATCATTTTCAAAAACGCTTATTTTTCCTTAACTTTGTACCACTTTTTTTGCTATAAAACAAAAGCTAATTTAATGGAAGAAGAAAAAAAATCACTCAATTTTATTGAGCAAATTATTGAAGATGATCTGGCGAACGGTTTGAATAAAGATCAGATCCGTTTCCGTTTTCCGCCTGAACCAAACGGTTATCTGCATGTAGGACATACAAAAGCTATCTGCATCAACTTCGGTTTGGGTGAAAAATACAATGCTCCCGTAAACCTTCGTTTCGACGATACGAACCCTGAAAAAGAAGAGCAGGAATTCGTAGATTCTATCATGAAAGATGTTGAATGGTTAGGTTTCAAATGGGATAAAGTTTTGTATGCATCCGATTACTTCCAGCAGCTTTACGATTGGGCAGTACAATTAATTAAAGAAGGAAAAGCTTATGTAGATGAGCAGCCTTCTGAAGTAATTACCGAGCAAAGAAAAAATCCTACAGAACCGGGAATTGAATCTCCATACAGAAACCGTCCTGTTGAAGAGTCTTTAGATTTATTCGAAAGGATGAAAAACGGAGAATTTGAAAGTGGTTCAATGTCTCTTCGTGCTAAAATCGACATGGTTTCACCTAATATGAATATGCGTGACCCTGTGATGTATAGGATTTTGAATAAGCCTCACCACAGAACAGGTACGGCTTGGAAAATTTATCCAATGTACGACTGGGCACATGGTGAATCTGATTATATAGAGCAGATTTCGCACTCGCTTTGTTCTTTGGAGTTTGAAAACCACAGACCATTGTACAACTGGTATTTAGACCAGGTTTACGAAGAAGGAAAGGTTAAAAACAAGCAGAGAGAATTTGCAAGGATGAATGTTTCCTATATGATTACTTCTAAAAGAAAGTTACAAAGATTGGTAGCTGAAGGAGTGGTAACAGGATGGGATGATCCAAGAATGCCTACCATTTCCGGAATGAGAAGAAAAGGTTTCACGCCAACTGCGATCAGAAACTTTATTGATAAAGTTGGAGTGGCAAAAAGAGAAAACCTTATTGAGATCCAGTTGCTTGATTTCTGCGTACGTGAAGACCTGAATAAGGTGGCTAAACGTGTAATGACTGTTATAGATCCTGTAAAATTAGTGATCGAAAACTATCCTGAAGATAAAGAAGAATGGGTAGAAACAGAAAATAATCCAGAGCAGGAAAATGCAGGAACCAGAGAAATTCCTTTCTCAAGAGAATTATATATTGAGCGTGAAGACTTCAAAGAAGAAGCTAATAATAAATTCTTCAGACTGAAATTAGGCGGAGAAGTTCGTTTAAAATCAGCATACATCATCAAAGCTGAAAGAGTAGAGAAGGATGAAAATGGAGAAATCACTACCATTTATGCTACTTACGATGAGAAGAGCAAATCCGGAAGCGGAACAGAAGAAAGTTTAAGAAAAGTAAAAGGAACACTTCACTGGGTATCTGCCAAACATGCAATCCCTGTAGAAGTAAGAATTTACAACCAATTGTTTACGGTAGAACAGCCGGATGCTGAAAAGGATGTAGATTTCTTAAACTTCATTAACCCTGAATCTGTAAATACAGTTCAAGGTTTTGCTGAGCCAAGCCTGAAGGATGTAGCTGTTGGAGAACCTCTACAGTTCCAGAGAATCGGATACTTTACGAAAGATCAGGATTCTACGGATACTAAGATGGTATTCAACCGTACCGTAACTTTAAAAGATTCTTATAAGCCTGAATAATTTCAGGAATCCATAAAACAAAACCAGGACTTAGAAATAAGTCCTGGTTTTTTATTTTTAGCCACGAATGTCCTAATAAAATAATTCGGGCATTCGTGGCGATAAAAACTTTGCATCGTTATATTTTAGGAGAGTTCAAAGTACCTAGCTTTTTACACCTTTAATCCATTCCTGGAATTTACCCACCTGTTCCATAAAGAAAGATTCATGTTCTTCTTTTTCTTCAGGACGGTCAACCAGTATATGCTCAAAGTAAGTGTTTTTAAGTATTTTTCTTAAAATTCCTTCTCCCAGAAACGGTTTATAATCATTTAATGCCTGAGTCGCTTTCAATAAATGTCTGATGTCATACTGCAACGGATTAATATCCGGAACCTGCTTGTTGAGGTTAAGGAGATTATATACTGCTATTCTGGCTGTTCTTACAGAGCTTTCCATGGTGAATACCACATCATTATTGGTTTCTACAAACTGTCCTACCAATCCTAAGTTGGTACAGCCTTCAGGAACTACTCTTGGACGGTCTCCTTTTGCCCTCGGCATAAACATAGAGGTGATATAAGGCATGAACGCAGTACGAACGATCGTGTTTTCAGTAACATTATCCAGTTGATCAGCTATTCCAAGGTGATAGCATAATTCTGCAAGGATTTCATTCCCGGTACATTCAGGCATTGTTTTTTTGATGTAATTTCCTTCTTTATCCATCAGTAAAGCATATACCCATACTACGAGGATATCATCCGGCTGAGTAGGGAAGTGAGGCTGTCTGTTGCAGGTGAAGCTCATCACCCAATTAGAATCTGTAATCGTGATAATCCCTCCGGTAGCTGTTTTTCCGGAATAAGGATCATTCACACACAATTCTTTTAACTTTTCTGTAAACGCAGATGGACGGCACGTTAAGGTTGCAGATTCCCATGAAGATTTTTCAATATGGCTACAGAATTTTTCAGGTTTTCCGAAAACTTCAGACTTGGCTGCCAGGTTTTTCCATAATTTCCATCCTGCACTTTGTCCGGCGCTGCTGTTGTCAATCGTTACTTCAGGAACAGAGGTATTATCACCATAGAAAGTACTTTCAGTCATAGATCCTGTAGTGACAATCACATAATCGTCTTTACCGATCGGGATTCTTACTTCTTCTCCGTTTTGTTCAGTAATAATGCCTTCAACTGTTTTTCCTTCTGTATTGATATGAACATCAAGATCTTTTACCAAAGTATCAAACTGGATCTGTACTCCTTTTTCTACCAGGAAGTTTTTTAAAGGCGTAACAAAAGTATCATACTGGTTATATTTAGGGAATACAAGGCACGAGAAGTCTTTCATTCCGTCAATGGCGTGAAGGAACCTGTGCATGTACAGTTTCAGTTCCAGTAAGCTGTGCCAGTTTTCAAAAGCAAACATAGAACGCCAGAAGAACCAGAAATTACTGTTCAGGAATGATTCTGAGAAATAATCTTCAATGCTGAGGTCATCCAGTTCTTCTTTTTTCTTCAATAAAAGCTTTACAATAGCCAGTTGATCTTTTTTCTCCAAACCGAATTTGCTGAAATCCTGGATTTGTCCCTGGTTATGAATTAATCTTGCTTTTGAATAGTTGGGATCGTTATCATTGATGAGGCGGTATTCATCCAGAACACTATACGGCGCAGGCAATTCCAATGCAGGAATATCCTGGAACATATCCCATAGATTTTCATAGGTCATATCCATTTCACGTCCACCACGGATAATGTATCCGTCTTTTGCATTTCCGGCACCATCTAATGAACCACCTTCAATCGCAAGCTGATCAAGGAAGATGATATTTTTACCAGGAACATGGCCGTCACGAATGAAATAATAGGCTGCGGACATTCCTGCAATTCCGCTTCCGACAATATAGATTTTGCTGTTTTCATAGGATTGTAAAGGAATTCCTTTATTTCTCTGATAGTTTCCGATCTGGTCTGAAAAAGGCATCGTCTTTTCAGGAGTGTTAATCTGAACTTCTTTGCTTGAATCCGGTTCATGGTTTATTTTTCCAAACTGGTCTGAGGTATTTAAAACTTTGTCGAATTTTGAATTGATCGTACTCATTTTATCTTGTTTTTAATTAACATTATAAAGGTACTCCTATTCAAAACGCAATGTATATCCCTAATGTCAGGATTAGTGTCCCGAAATTCCTATGACTGGATATTTTCTGAGACTCTGTACTCAGAAGGCGAAACGGAAGTATGTTTTTTGAAAAAACGGCCAAAGGCAGAAGTGGAATTGAATTGAAGTTCAAAAGCTACTTCTGAAATAGTAAGGTCCGGATTTCCCAGCATAACATAGGCTTCTTTCAGTAGCGCTTCATCAATGACTTCATGAGGTGTTTTTCCACTGGATTTTTTAATGACCTCAATAAGATATTTACTGGAAACGCAAAGCTGATCAGCATAAAACTGAACTGTTCTTTGCTGTCTGATGTTCTCCCGTATGAGCTGGCTGAACTTAAGATAAAGATCCTTTTTTCCTTCTTCCTTCTCTGAGGCTGTAGAATGTTTTGTTTCCAGAATTTCAGCAGTCTCCAGCAAAAGATTAAAAATAATGGTACGAACAATCTCCTCTGTGAATTTGCCTTGTTTTCTGGATTTCTTTTCGAGATAATTCAGTAGGTTCTGTAGTACCAAAGAGTTTTTAGGTGTAGTTTTTACAATACTATAAGAGCCTTTGAAGAACAGGTTCATTTTCTCGATGATAAAAGGGTTCGAGATATTTTTGATCAGAAAATTTTTGTCGAAGAATAATAATTTCATCATAAAATCCTGACTCGTTTCCAAAAATTTTACAATAGTAGACGGAGCTGCAACCAGAATACTGTTAGCGTCTGCTTTATACTGATGGTGATCTATTTCAACACTTACTTCACCAGCGGTACAGATGCAGAGCGCATAATAATCCATTCTGAAGGCCGTTTTAGGGAATTCAAAAATGGGTTTTCCAGATGAGATATAATAGGATTGGTGGCAGTCAATATTGTAAAAAGACAAGGTATCGTGTAAGCTTTCGTAGGTAACCATTTTGTTTTTGGTTGATTTTTTATAGGTGTTTTTTGAAATTTAAGACTGAAAACCTGCTATTACTGCAATTTACGAATTTTATACATATTTTTAAGTCCTGTCTATCGAAAAATATTCGTTTCATTTGGACACAGCTCATTATTTATTTTTATGAATGTTATTTATAAAAAAGGCTTAAAATAAAGGGGGTTGAGGCTATTTTTACCTAACTTTGCACTTTCAAATTTCCCCAAAATATTATTGTGAAACTAATAAACGTATACACGAGTTCTTTCAAAGGACTCTCGCAGGAGAGTTGGATGCTGGCGTTGGTAATGCTCATCAACAGGGCTGGTTCTATGGTACTTCCATTTTTGGGAGTTTATATGACTGATCATTTACATTTTAGCATTGAAAATTCAGGAATTGTGCTGAGCTTTTTCGGAATCGGTTCGGTTATTGGTTCATGGTTTGGCGGAATGGTTACGGATAAGATTGGCGAATACAAGGTTCAATGCTTAAGTTTACTGCTCAGCGTGCCTTTGTTCTGTATGATTCCCTTATTTAAAACCGAAGTAGGTTTAGCAGCCATTATCCTCGCGCAGAGTATTGTAAGTGAAACATTTCGCCCGGCAAACTCAGTTGCGATTACAAAGTATGCGAAACCTGAAAATATAACCAGAGCCTTCTCTCTGAATCGTATGGCGGTTAATTTAGGCTTTTCTATAGGTCCGGCATTGGGTGGGATTCTGTCTGCGATTTCCTATGAGTTTCTGTTTTATAGTAATGCTTTGGCTGCTTTGCTGGCTGGTCTAATGTATATCTGGTTTTTCAGAGGTCGGGCAAAACTGGCAAAACAGGAAGCGAAGAAAGTAAAAGAGGTAATAGAAATTAAAAAAGAAAACTCACCTTATAAAGATGGTAAGTTTTTGATTTACTGTATACTATGCATGTTGTTTTCTATCTGTTTTTTCCAGTTATTCAGTACGTTGACCATTTTTTATAAGGATACCGCCCATCTGAGCCAGCAAAATATCGGATATATTCTTGGCTATAGCGGATTCCTGATTGTTCTGCTGGAAATGGGACTGGTACAGGTTGCAGAAAAGTATTTTACACTGGCATTCACCATGTTAATAGGAACTTTTATATGTGGTTTTTCCTATGCAATGTTAGCTTTTGATTATAGTATGATTACCTTATTGGTTTCTATGACATTGCTTTGTGTAGGGGAAATCTGGACCTTACCTTTTATGTCAACCATCACGGCTTTACGTTCCGGAACGAATAATAAAGGGGCTTATATGGGGCTGAACGGAATGTCATTTTCCATAGCATTTATTATTACCCCTTATATAGGAACTCTTATTGCTGATAAGCTGGGATTTAATATTCTATGGATAGGAACCGGAGTGCTGGCAACAGGAATTGCAGCTGCTCTTTATTTTGTTATTCCATGGATGCTTAAAGATAAGAAGAAAGTGGAGGAGGATATGGTTTAAAATGATGATTCTTTTCTTACATACTATACAAAACCCAGCCAAATTATTCCGGCTGGGTTTTTCATTGAATAAAAGAATCTGAAGTTTATTTGATAATTACTTTTTTAGCTATTTTTTTACCATTGACATTGAAAACCATAATATAGTTTCCTTTTGCAAAACTGGTCAAATCTATTCGGGTATCATTGGTAATACCACCCTGGCTGTGTACCAGCCTTCCTGCAATATCATAGATGTTTACCTCTGTAGGAGTATTTTTATTCATCAGAATATTGAACTTTCCATTGGATGGATTGGGATAGATCTGGAATCCATCTTTTTCCAATGCCATATCATTTACGGCAAGAGTAGAGATCGGCTGTCGGGTACAAAGTTCGATGGCAGCAGCATTTACCGTTCCTGAAGTGCTGTTTGCAGTAACATTGTTAAGAACATCCGAAGTGTGTAATGCTTTTATAAGCCAGTTCCCATTTGGATTTTGACCATAATATTTACTTAAATCTAATCTGATAGGTTCTATATGTGGATTGTTTCCGATGTTGCTGCAGTTCATCACCGGAGATTCTCCTTCCTGATCAAAAGTTGCTTTCAGTACATTGGTTCCGGAGCAGCTTCCAAGCCAGAATATCTGATTACCCTGATCTGCAGGACCTTTAAGCAGTAACGCAGATTCTTTAATATCAGTATAGGTAAGATCCATGATGATATTGATGTCTTCAATTAAGGTGGTATTGGCAACATTGATGTTAATATTTGCCGGTGATCCCGGACTGAATGCAAACGTTCCAACGGCTGGATATTGCGTACAGTTCATGGTTATATTATAGTCAATAGCGAATGCCGGACTTGCTGCATAATAAATGTTCCCTACAGATTCTACTATGATAAAAGCCTTTTTTGCTGGGGTAGAAGGTATGGTAATCACCTCTTCTCCATCGTTAGCTGTATTGGAAACAAGTGGAGTAAAGGTAGTTCCGCCATCCGTTGAAATTAAAATATTGACAGACTGAGTGTTGATAGGAGCAGCATTGGTTCCTGCAACATTCCATTTTAAAAGATGTGTGGATCCTGATGAATAGTTCTGGTTTAATGATAAGGATGTAATTTTAAATGGGCCGGTGCTTCCATCTATATTTACTGTGGCTTCATCTGTTGCGGTTTGGCCACCACCAGGAGCATTATCTCTTACCAGGCTTATGAATTTCATATTTCTGGCTACATCAGAAGTCATATTCCATGTACTGTATAAACTTCCTTCAAGAACTTCCTTGAGTGGAGGTAAGTATCTTGTAGGGCTTGATGTTGGTGGATATACTCTGAAGTTAGGAGTTGTGGCAGACATTCGGTCCGGGTAGGAGTATACTCCACTTGCTCCTGAGCCTGCAGGATTAGGAGGCGAGATATCAGCTTCCTCCCACGAATAGGTAATGGCATTATTGTCAGGATCACTTGCTGTAGCTGTTAGCTTAAATGGAGTTCCTTTAGGTATTGTATAATCAGAACCTGCATTAACGATAGGCGGATTATTGGCAATATTCGTTGAAGTACCACAACTTGTTGTTTTGATATAATTATTGATTTGGCTGATACTGTAATGTAAAAACTGATCGCTATGTTTATCTGCAACATCATGTGTTCCTGTTACTCCGGGATATCCCATAATAGTGGTTCCGCTTCCCGGCTCTCTGTTGGCACCTGTTTCAGGGGCTGTGGCACTGCCATCACCTTCAGGTCGGGAAAAAGTATGATTGGCTCCGTATTGATGCCCCATTTCATGCCCAATAACCATTGCATACACAAAACCTTGTGGTCCTGTTCCATTTACTGGTCCTGCATAAGCTGCTCCTTTTCCAAGAACTATTTTATAACCAAAAACTGGAGCCGGATTAATCACTGCTCCGCCATCAACACAGACTGCCTTGATTTTTCCAGCATTTCCGCCACCTGTTTGATTGGTAAATAAGACACCAATATCATAATTGGCTTCTCCTATAGTTTCTGTAAGGGTTTTTTGAAGTTGGGAATTTAAATCATTACCTGTAAGGGCACCCAGAATGGGGATGGCGGGAACAGTATAAGGGTCTGTGGTTTTATTCAGGAAAATGACCTGATCATTATTATTGATAAGGTTCATATGAATGGACAAATCTCTTTCGTATACCGGATTGATATAGCTCATCAGATCATTGACTGCCGCCAGAGAATTGATAACGGAATTTCCGTGAAATTCACTGAACTCTCCATCTACAGATACTGCCAGTCGATAGGTCCTGAATTTCTTATCATTGGTATTGTCAGTAGGGAAATTTCCCTTTTTATTATTTGAATTCCCTTTTCCTTCTTCAAGTAAACAGCCCGGATTAATAGTACCAGGAAGCTGTTCCGGAACTGCCGGACTTACCAGATATACTGAAGCATCCTTTGTAACAGGCTCTATTACCACAGGTTTCCGGCTGGAGAACAGAATCATCTTTATTCCCTTTGGTGATAGTGAGAAACTTATCCTTTTTTCGGGATCAATAACTGATATACCTCGGTAAGATTTAATCTCCGGAAATTTTGCAGCCAGTTCAGGGGCCATATTGGATGTTTCATAGACCCTGTATTTTTCAAACTTTCCATCCAATCCCGGAATATCTATGGTGACAGTAGATTGGGTTGCTGATCCTGTTTCCGATACTGGTGCTGCCTGTAATACAGATTTCAGTTGATTAATATCCAGGATGTAGGCATTGGAATAATCAGCTCCGATATTCCTTTTGGAATCAATTACATTTCTCTCATTGATTTTTGTTTTTTTCCAGAAGTTCTGTGCATGCAGACCTTGGCCTCCTATGGCAGCGATGGCCAAAAGCAGGTAGATTTTTTTTTTCATGTTTTTACTTTTTTGGTTTTTTTGTTATTAAAATGATAATAACTGTGCTAAAAATATAAATTTATCTCATAGGTTTGAAATATTTTATTTTATGTTAAATAACTGATAATCATTATTTTATAATTCTTTTTTTTCGTTGAAAATTGGGATTTGATTAAAAATGGAATCGTTGTTTTTTAATGAATAATAAAATTTTTTGAATAAGGTTATAACTATATAAAATTATAAAGCAGCTCAACAACAGGCTGCTTTATAATTTTATGGATAATGATTGAGAAATAAGGTGATTTATACAGTGAAGAAATATAAAATGTTTTCTTTAGAGTGGCTGATGTTAAGTAGGATTTCAGTAATCTGTTGTCTGTAATCTTTCAAGCTGTCTCGGTATAAGTTGCTTTATCGAAGATTTTGTAAAATCCTGATGTATTGAGTCGTTTTACTGTAGGAAATCTAATAGTATTATGATTAATAGTAATATTTTGTTTTTTAACTATAGATGTTTTTTCTATATGCTATGTTTAGACAGAATAGAGTTGACAATCATACTGGCATGAACCCTGGAATTTTCAATAAACCATAAATGAGTATCCTTCCCGCCGCAAACAACTCCTGCAAGATACAGATTGGGAACATTGGTCTCCATGGTTTCAAGGTTATAAAATGGATTCAGGCAATCGCCATTCAGCTCAATCCCGGAGTTTTTCAGAAATTCAAAATCGGGAAGATAGCCGGTCATCGCCAGAACAAAATCATTTTCAAGCTCATGCAGCCTGTTATTTTCATCTTTAAAAATCACAGAATTTTCTTTTACTTCCACCATTTCTGCATTAAAATAAGCTTTAATACTTCCTTCTGCAATTCTGTTTTCAATATCCGGTTTTACCCAATATTTTACACTTTTTGAAATTTCGGAATGGCGGATAATCATGGTAACTTCAGCTCCTTTTCTATACGTTTCCAGTGCTGCATCTACTGCTGAATTGCTGGATCCTACCACTACCACTTTCTGTTTTGCATACGGATAAGGTTCGGTATAATAGTGTTTCACCTTGGGAAGTGCCTCGCCAGGGATATTCATCAGATTAGGAATGTCATAAAAACCGGTGGCAATTACTACATTTTTGGCTTTATAATTTCCTTTTGTGGTTTCAATAGCAAACCTATCAGATACTTTGGATACTTTCAATACCTTTTCGTAAAGATGAATGTTCAGATTCTTCTGTCGGGCAATTCCCTGATAATATTCCAGGGCGTCCTGCCTTCCTGGCTTGGGAGCAGTAGAAATAAAAGGAGTTCCATCAATTTCCAGTTTTTCAGCTGTTGAAAAGAACCGCATATATAAAGGATAATTGTACAGTGAGTTAACAATGGTTCCTTTTTCTACGATTAAATAATTTAAATTGTTTTTCTGGGCTTCGATGGCACAGTTAATACCAATAGGTCCTGCTCCTATAATAAGAATATCCAAAATTTCCATATTCCAAAGGTACAATCTAATTGGGAAAAAGCTTTCATCAGGTAAGAGATAATAGACATTTAGATAATAGACGAATAGATAATAGACGGATAGGTAATAAGACGAGATAGTCTGAAAAGGGAAATCAGAAACTAATGCTTTTAAATCTGAAATTACGATACTTTGTCTCTCACACCCCGAATCCTGTATTGGCATTAGTTTTGGTGCTTTTTTATGTATTACAAAACTAAAAGATATGAAAAAACTACTCGTTGCAGTGATTGTACTTAGTTTGGTGGTGGCCTGTAAAAAAGAGGTCGGAAAGCCGGTTCCAAGCGAAATTGATACTATTACCCGCGTACAGCCAAAGGATAGTGCAACAATTGCTAAAGAGAAGATCAAAAAAGAAGGAGAGCTTAAAAAGGTAAATGATGAGGTTTTACAAGCTTTAAAAGCCAAGGATTATAAAACATTTGCTTCATTGATTCATCCTGAGAAAGGAATTAGTTTCTCTATGTATGCTTTTGTTGATCCAAAGGCAGATAAACATTTTTCTAAAGAAGATTTTGAAAAATATCAGCCTACCAAAACATTATTTACGTGGGGAGCAATGGATGGTTCTGGTGATCCTTATAAAGCAACAATCAATGATTATCTTGGCAAATGGGTTTTCGCTGCGGATTTTACAGCATCCCAATATTCTCAGGGGAAATTTATAGGAGGTGGAAATTCTCTCAATAATCTTGAAAAAATCTATCCTAATAAAGATTTTACAGAAAACTATATCAAAGGAACTGAAGAAAAGAGTGATATGGACTGGAAAACACTTCGTATGGTATTTGAAGAATTTCAGGGGAAATATTATCTGATCGCAGTGGTCAATGATCAGTGGACAATATAAAATAGAGAAGCTGGATGTAGGAAGCTGAAAGAATTTAGATATAAAATGTTATTTCATAACTTCCTTCTTCCAGCTTCAAACCTCCATTCTTTATAAAATTTCGCTTAATTGCTTTGTAAGATTTTTTCTGGAAAACTGTTCTATATGTTGAGTGTTTTCAGAAAGGTTTCCACTTTTCCAAAGCTCAAATTTTTCAAGGATAAAGCTTTTTATTGTTTCAGAATCGTTATAGCTGAAATGTTTTCCGGCATGGGTTTCTTCCAGAATTTTAGCAACATCAGCCTGTTCCGGTCCAAATGAAAGGATCTGCTTTCCGGATGCCAGATATTCAAATATCTTTCCGGGGATAATTCCTTTGGAGGATTCATTCGGGAAATTGGTAATCAGCAGCATTTCTGAAGTCTGCATTTCTTCAACAGCTTTCCCATGTGATAGATATCCAAGATTCAAAATATGCTTTTTCAGGTTTGAATTTTCAAGGGTATGAAGAATCTTATCATCAATTCTTCCCACAAATTTTAAACTGAAATTTTGAGCAAATTCTGAATTTTCCTTTACCAGTTCATCCAGGGCTTTCCAAAGGTTTTCCGGATTCCTAAGCTGCTCCAGAACTCCGATATAACTCAATACAAAGGTTGTATTAGCCTCTTTTTTCTCTGTTCTTTCGCCTGAATCACTTTCA
>NZ_MAYF01000003.1 GCF_001684955.1 Chryseobacterium contaminans
ATCATTCTTGTTGATGTCCAGTTCTATTATCGGATACCCGTTTTTCTGACCTTTGTATTTAGATTTGATCCTACTGAAAGAATATCCATCATCAATATAACTTTTATTGATACTTTTCTTGGTAGAATCTAAATTCTTCGTAAAAAAATCCTTCTGAACTTTCAATTTCTGAACAATAGAATCAGAAAGGTTGACGTAGGTTTCATTAAAGTTTTTCCCTTTATCGAAGAAGATTTCTGTACTGTCACCCTTTACTTTTACTTCCTTCAGCTGAGTAAAAAAATAATTGTTTTGGGCCAAAGAATCCAGGAACTTTACAGCAGAAGTTGAATCTTTTACCTTTTTTCTAACCTTGGTTTCTGTATCAATAAGCCAATACTGCTTTTTCTGCGCTTGTGTAAAAACGCAGAACAGGACAAAAAATATTTTTAAAAATAACTTCAATGGGCCGTTCCGAATATAAGTTGAAGGCTTGTGGAAAAATACAAAAGATTCTTCACTGCATTTCATTCCGTTCAGAATGATGATGCATTCTATCAATCAACTAATTTTTATCCAGTTTATTATATTTCTTCATTAAATTCTCGTAAGTTCTCTGAGGAAGAATCCATTTCAAAGGTACTCCGATTTTCTGCCCGAATTTACCAAAATAATAATGAGCTTTCCATTTATTCTTTCCTAAAAGCTTTTCAATATATTCTGCAACTTCCAGGGGCTCGGTTCCCTCATCCACATGAGCATTCATCAAAGCATAAACCTTATCAAAAACATTTTTATAAGGCTGTGAAACTTTAGCAATCACCCTGTTGTCTGCAATATTGGTTTTAATATCACCTAAATGAAGCGAGCATACATCAATATTCCAGGGATACACTTCATACCTCATTGCTTCCGTTACTTTATCCAGAGCAGATTTTGAAGCAGAGTAGAATCCACGGAATGGCAGCCCCATCTCGCTTCCAATACTGGATACATTGATGATCCTTCCGAATTGCTGTGCTCTCATTGTGGGAAGAACTGCACTCATCATCTGTACTGGGCCGGTCAGGTTAAGGCTGAAAAGTTTAAGAATATCTTCTTGGGTAGAGTCTTCTACAGCGCCTACCATTCCCATTCCGGCATTGTTGATGAGAACATCAATTCGGGTTTCAGATTTCAGTACCTCGGCAATAGCATTCTGAACAGCGGCGTTATCGGTAACATCTGTAGGGACAGATCTGAAATATTGGCTTTCTGTATGTTTTCGGCTTAAACCATATACTTTGTGTCCTTTTTTACCGAAGTATTCGGCCAAAGCAAATCCAATTCCTGATGAGGTTCCTGTAATGATAATGGTCATTTAATTCGTACGATTTTATTATTTTCATTTTTCTACCTACTAATAACCTGCTTTTGATTATTTATGAGGAAGGAAAATCTATTTTCAGCAAATGTAAAAAAAGAAAAGAGAAGTCTGTTATTTATTCATCGTGAATGCTTCAGCATGAAAGGTATAAATATGCTGTTTTATTATAGTCTATTGCTTCAGTTGAGTAATAAACTTAAACTAAAATTAATATCAGTTATGCATAGAATATTAATAGAATAATTATTTTATTCATTTATAGCATTGAAAATAAGTATGATAATTTTAGGTTATGAATCCTATAATGGTGAAAAACTAAAATTTCTTAATAAAAACATAAGGAAATCTTAATATAGAGGGAGGGAAGGCTGTTCTAATTTTGCGTCTAATTAAAAAGGATGTCATGAATGTATTTAAAATCCCTGTCTCAGTAACATACTTAACGGGTAGGGTATTACTAATTGGTGCAATTTCAGCTTCACCAATGTTCCTCTCTCAAAAAAAAGACAGCTTAAAAGAAAAATCCATTGACGAGATTGTTGTTGTTGGATACGGAACACAAAAGAAAAGTAAGGTTTCCGGAGCTGTTACGGAGGCATCGCTGGATAAACTTACTTCCAGGTCTTTATCCGGGGTTGGGGAAGTTCTTCAGGGGAAAGCTCCGGGAGTTACTGTGGTGAACGAAGGAGGAGATCCTAATGGCTCCCCTAAAGTGAATATCCGCGGTTTAGGAGGTATTAACGGAGAAACACCTCTTTATGTGGTGGATGGAGTGGTTTTTAACGGAACACCATCTATTAACCCGAATGATATTCAGGATATCTCTGTTCTTAAAGATGCTTCTGCAGCCATTTACGGGGCAAGATCCTCAGGAGGTGTCATTCTTATTACTACCAAAAGAGGGAAAAAAGGGAATCTTACTGTTGATTTTGATGTAAAATACGGAATCAATCAGGCATGGAGACTGAAGGAATCTTTAAATGCAGCCGAGTTTCAGGATGTAATGTACCAGGCATTTAGCAATGTGGACAAGCTTGAAAGTTTACCGAAGGCATTCAATCCTGTTTTATATCCGGAAGGCAGAATTACCAAGACGGATTGGATGAAGGAAATCTTCAGAACAGGAACCATTCAGGAATACAATATGAACCTGAGCGGTGGAAATGAGAAATCCCGGTATTTTGTAGGGATGAATCACAGAAATCTGGAAGGTATTCTTTTAAATACACAGGCAAAACGATATAATTTCAGAGTAAATTCTGAACATAAGGTAAAAGACTGGTTAACCATTGGTGAGAATATGTATTATAACTACTCTGATGGAAATACTGCAGATACAAAGAGTGGTTATACGGGAGCTGTAGTGGCAGCCATGTATTATCCGCCCAATGTTCCTGTTTATACCCCGTCAGGGGCCTTTTCAGGACTGCCGATTAGTGTTGCTGGCGGGTACGGAGACATGATTAACCCCGTTGCTTATCTTAAAAGAATTAATATAAGAAATCCTACCCATGAGATTTTGATTAATCCTTATGCAGAGATTACTTTAGCAAAAGATTTAAAATTCAGATCCAACTTCTCACAAACCTTTAAACTGGGAAATGTAAAGAACTTCACCTACAGAGTTCTTGAGGTTGGAAAGATCTTTGATACCAATAACCTGGAATATCAATCTAATAATTCTTCTACAGCTCTTGCCGAGCAGCTTCTTACTTATAAAATTGCTGCTGGTAAACATAATTTTGATTTCCTGGGTGGTTTTACCTTCCAAAAAACAATTGAAGAAGGATTTCTTGCAAGATCCTATGATTTCAGAAGTGAGGCAGAAGTTTTCCAGCATTTACAGAATGCAGCAGATACCAATAAGGAAGTTTCCAGTTATAAATACAGACAGGCTTTGGTATCTTACCTTGCAAGAGTAAATTATGATTATGCCGGAAAATACATTGTGAGTATATTAGGAAGGAGAGACGGTTCTTCTTTAGTAGCTAAGCAGAATCGTTTTGCCAACTATTATGCGCTTTCCGGGGCGTGGGTTGTTTCTAAAGAAAACTTTATGCAGAATATTTCATGGCTTTCAAGCCTGAAATTAAGAGGAAGTTATGGTATTCTGGGGAATCTTGGAGGAATTTCTCCACAGGCTGTAAATCCGCTAATGACCAGAGACAATAATATTATTTTCGGGCAGGATCCTTCTCAGAATATTGCTTATTATGCCACTACACGTCCTAATCCGGATCTGAAATGGGGGAAATCTGAGCAAACCAACGTTGGGGTAGATGCCTCATTCCTGCATAACAGCCTTTCTTTACAGTTTGATTACTTTGTGAAAAACTCCAAAGATCAGATCTTTAATGTAAGCTTGCCAAGTACATCCACTTATAATAATCAGTATGTAAATGCCGGGTTATTCCAGGATAAAGGATATGAATTGGGAATCAATTATAACAGCAAAAAATCAGGAGATTTCACCTATTCCATTGGGGCAACTTTTAGTCAACTAAAAAATACGGTGAAGCAATTGGCGGATGTGGATGAGATATTTATCAATGATAACGGAGTAAGGGGAGTATTGAAGCCTACCCGTGTAAAAATCGGAGATCCGCTTTATTCTTTCTATGGATATAAAACAGGAGGAATTTTCCAGTCCCAGGACGAAATTAATAATTACAGAGATGCTAACGGCCAGCTTATCCAGCCGAATGCTAAACCGGGAGATATTAAATTCCTGAAAAAAGAAGGAAATACAGGAGTTCTCAGCAACAAGGATTTTGTAAATCTAGGAAGTCCATATCCTAAATTCTCTTACGGATTCTCTTATAATATGACCTGGAAAAACTTTGATCTTAACCTATTCTTCCAGGGTGTATATGGAAATAAAATTTTTAACGGATTGAAGTTTATTACTCTGAATCCGGGGGGAACAGGACAGAATTATAATATGGAAAGAGATATTCTTAATGCCTGGACCCCACAAAATACAAATACCAATATTCCAAGATTGGCTCAGGGAGATCCAAGTGGTAACTATTCTAAAGTATCGGATTTCTATATAGAGGATGGATCTTATTTAAGACTTAAAAACCTTACCATTGGATACTCATTACCAAGTGAGCTTTACAGAAAACTGGATGTGAATAAAGTGAGAATTTACATCACTACCAATAACTTATTCACCATCACAAAATATACAGGTTTTGACCCTGAAGTAGGTATGAATACTTATGGAGTGGATACCGGCAGATATCCTCAGGCACGTTCATTCATATTTGGAGTGGAAGTCGGGTTATAATTTTTAAAATCAACAAATAGTAAGAAAATGAAATTTTTCAATAAAATATTTTTAGTATCAGGAATATCCGCAATGCTTTTGTCATGTACTGGAGAGCTGGATGTTCAGCCGGAAGGAACTCCTACTGAAGCTAGCTTCTGGAAAACAGAAAATGACCTGATTACAGGAGCCAACGCCATGTATAAACCTTTGTATGGAGAAGAGTTTTATGGAAGAGGACTTTTCTGGTTCATTAATGCAAGTGATGATATGGTTACCGGAAGAAACAGAGGAGAAGCAGATAATGCGAAAAACTTCAGCAGTAACTATATTGCATCCGGTGATCTTGAAACCCAATGGAATAAAAGATATAATGTAATTGGGGTAGCCAATCGTGTAATCCGTAATATTGATAATATCCAGACTTCCCAGGCAATCAAAAATAAATACCTGGGCGAAGCTTTATTCATGAGCAGTAGAATGTATTTTGAATTAGCATCTAATTACGGTAATGAGAAAGCCGGAATCCCTATTATCGACCGTACTAAAGAACCTGACCCCAACCCGATTCCAAGGGCTGCTAATGTTAAGGTGAACTATGACTATATTGTTGCAGATCTGAAAAAGGCAGCAGAACTATTGCCAAGCCAGGCTGAACTTCCTGCAAGTGATTATGGAAGACCTCATAAAGCTGCTGCGTGGGCATTGCTGGCAAAAGTATACCTGTTTATGAAAGACTGGGATAATGCGGCTTATTGGGCTAATGAAGTAATGACGAAAGGAAACAGAAATCTTCTGGGTAGTTTTGCAGATGTTTTCAAGGCTGAAAATAATTACAGTACAGAATATATCTGGTCAGTTCCAAGCACAACTAAGTTTACGGGCTGGGGAAGTATCCTTCCCGGAGTAATGCTGGAAAATAAAGGCTGGGGAGAATATAACGGCTGGGGGTATTTTCAACCAACAAAAGAATTATATGATGAATTTGAGCCCGGAGATCTTAGGAAAAACGTAACCATTCTTAAAGAAGGAGATCAGTTTACTTTTAATGGAACGGTAAGAACTTATGCGTCATCCAATTCGGTAACAAAAGCTCAGTTTAACAAATATATGGATGCCTTCAAATACTCACTGAAAGAAGGGCATGTAAATTCCAACGGAGACTATCCTTGTACAGATCTTGCCGTTCCGATTATGCGCTATGCTGAGGTGATCCTCATTAAGGCCGAAGCATTAATCATGAAAGGTCAATCTGCAGATACAGAAATTAACATGATTAGAAAGCGTGCCGGATTAGCACCAAAAACAGGATGTACGCTAGCTGATTTGAAACATGAAAGACGTTGTGAGCTTGCTGGTGAATGGGCAGACAGACATAGAGATCTTGTTCGTTGGGGAGATGCACAGGCAGCCTATGCAAAAGCACTTCATGGAATGGATGGAAAAGAAGTATGGGCACCAAGAAACTTCAACCCGGCTGTTCATAATGTTTGGGCAGTTCCGCAGGCTGAGATTGTTAATAGCCACGGTGTTATAAAACAAAATGAAGGTTGGTAAAATCATAACCATGTCTATTATATACCTATATCATTGCAGGTCTCTGTGATGATATAGTCTTTTTAAAAGGTCGATAGAATAAGCTTCTATCTGGCTTGTAAAAACAATAAAATTTAGCGATGAAACTATCAAAAATATTAGGTTTGCTGGCCCTTGCTGTTTTTTCTGAAAACCAGGCACAGAATTATTTAAATTATAATGTGGGAAATGCCCATTCTCATAATGATTATATGCAGGAAATTCCTTTTTGGCAGGCATATTATGCCAACTTCGGTTCCATTGAGGTAGATGTTTTTCTGGTGAAAGGTAAGCTTTGGGTAGCTCATACAGAAAAAGAGCTTTCAGCAGACAGAACGCTGGAAAATCTTTATCTGGATAATATCTCAAAACAGATAAAGCTCAATAAAGGGAATATTTATAAGGATACAAGCAAAAAGTTACAGTTATTGATCGATATTAAACAGGATTATAAGACAACGCTGGCAGCATTAGTGAATACGCTGAAAAAGTATCCTGAAATTACAGGTAACTCAGGCGTGAAAATAGTAATTACAGGGGGAAGACCTCAGCCGGCTGATTTTAAAAATTATCCAAATTATCTTTATTTCGATGGAGATTTGAATAAAGAGTATTCTGCCGATCAGTTAAAAAGAATCGGAATGTTCAGCGCAGATTTACCGGAACTCGTAAAATGGAACGGAAAAGGAATTCCAAGAGATGAAGAAACGGAGAAGATCAAAAAAGCGGTGGATAAAGCGCATGCTCAGCAAAAACCAATGCGTTTTTATGGTGCGCCTGATTTTCCTAATGCCTGGGTGAATCTGATGGATATGGGCGTGGATTATATCAATACCGATCATATTCCGGATCTTAAAAAATTCATGAATACCATTCCAAGGAATTTCTACAAAAACACTAAAGAATACATAACCTATACACCAACCTATAAAACGGATGGGATCAGCAAAAAAGTAAAAAATGTAATCCTCCTGATTCCGGATGGAACGTCATTACCACAATATTACGCTGCTTTTACCGCCAATAAAGGGAAACTGAATGTATTTAATATGAAATCTACCGGATTATCCAAAACCAATTCCTCCAATGCTTATGTTACGGACTCTGCACCGGGATCTACAGCATTTGCAACAGGAGTGAAGACTAAAAATACGTTTGTTGGGGTAGATAATGCAGGTAAGGCTTTGGCTCAGATTCCTGATATTATTGCTGCCAAAGGACTGGTGTCCGGATTGATCTCTACCGGAGATGTGACAGATGCAACTCCTGCCGATTTTTATGCCCATTCTGATAACAGAAACAGTTCCGAGCCTATTCTGAAAGATTTTGCTGCGTCCAAGGCTAAAATTCTTATTGGAGGTCCAACCAGCGGATTAACACAGGAAACGGAGCAGAAACTGAAGGAAGCAAAAGTAGATATTTATCACAATCTGAAATCAGCAGAGAAACTGAACAACAGAACATTGATTATTGATCCTTTAGCTTCACAAAGAGTAACCAATGGTAGAGGAAATTGGCTGGCAGATGCTTTCGATCTGACCTTGAATGATCTGAAAAACAATAAAAAGGGATTCTTTATGATGGTGGAAGCTTCTCAAACCGATGGTGGCGGGCACAGCAATAATATAGAACAGTTGGTTACCGAGTTATTGGATTTCGATCATGTGGTGGGAAAAGCTATGAAATTTGCGGACGAAAATAAAGAAACACTGGTTGTGGTTGTGGGGGATCATGAAACGGGTGGTTTGACGCTTTTGGACGGAAGCCTTAAAGACGGCTGGATATTCGGAAATTTCAGTACCAATGACCATACCTCTATTCCTTCAAGTGTTTTTGCCTATGGCCCGAATTCCAAAGAATTTACAGGACTATTTGAAAATACAGAGATTTTTAACAAAATAATGGCCGCATACGGCATTGAAAAATAGTTGTATAGATTTTTTTTAAAATAGATGTCGTCTTTAATTGTTAAGGACGACATTTTATTTGTCGCAAACTACAAACGAAAATCGTAAGATTTTCAAAACTTATGTGTACTTCTATGTGCAAAGTTTTCACTTAAAATCAACTTAAGTGTAAGGCTTTTGTGCCTTTTGTGGTTAATTATCATCCCTAGTAAATTGTAAAATTTTATTTCCCACAGAGTGCACTGATTTACGCAGATACTTGTAGATGTTTAGGAAATAATCTGAGTTATGCGCTCAATCAGAGAGTAAATAAAAAAGCTGCCCCAGCAAAGAGACAGCTTCATGGTGACAATTTATATCTAACTACCCTAAAAATTAGTTTTTACGATCAGTTCTGCCAGTTCAGCATTTACAAAATCAATAGGCATTATCCCATAAGAACCTTTTGTATTGCTTTGGAAGAATGTTTTAAGTTTGGGATTGATCGCATTGGAAACGGTAGGAATACTTGGGATTCCGAAGATTCCCGGTTTATAACCACTTGTGAAATTAATGAAAAGCCTGTCGCTGGTGCTGTTTTTGGCTTCCCCCAACAGATTGGAAATACTGTTCCATTTATCATCATTATTGGTTACCTTATAATAGTCCTGAACCTTAATCTGAGCATCAGGATTATTGATTTCAAAGGTTGTATTATCTGCCCATGAAGTAGCATTAATTCCTTTAGCAGTTCCGGCAGAAAACCTTCTGAGCAGTCTGATTTTTCCTCTTACTTCTCCAAGGGTAGGAATATTCGTTCCAAGATCCCACTTTGATGGATTTTTCTGAACATAAGAATCAAAAGTGCTTTCAAAGCTTCTTGTTGTATTGGAGGCGTCATGTTCTTCTTTTACAGACATGATGATGGTTTCCGATGGGTGATTTTCCAGAAAAGCATAGCAGGCGTTCAATACGTCATCAAAATTTAAATTCTGGTAAATAGCACCATGATGGATCGTAAATGAATTATCTATATGTCTGCAACGAATATCCAGGAACCGGACTCCTGCGTTCAGCTGTTCCGCAATACTGAGGTCTTGAGTTTTCGCTGTACCTGTTACTACTGGAGCATCTATACGCGCTCCTGAATCATGAGTCCCGGGAATTGAAATTTTTGAAAGCGAAATATTGTCCTGTAAACCGGCCATCCAGCTGTTCATTTCAACAGGAACCGCAGCGGTCATTTTAGAATTTGCTTTATTAACAGAAGTAAGGCTTACTTCATTAGAATCTCTTTCTGCTACTGCTTCAGAGCAGGAAAAGAAAACGGTTGCGGTCGCTATACAAAGCGTAAATTTTTTTACATATTTCATGTGCTTGAACATAGTTTATATTTTAATTGTAGTTAAAATTAAGAATATGTCAAGCACTCAAGAGTTAATTTAACTTTAAAAGATGATTAAGTTGTTGGGTGGAGGGAAGCTGGATGATGGAAGAGGGAAGTACTTTAAGCCAGAAAAAGGGATTACCTTCTTTTTATAGGATTTAATAACAGATGAAATGTTTATTTTATAATTCCTGCTGGTTATAACTTCCGGCTTCCATCATCCGGTTTCCTGCTTAAAACACGAAATCTTCCTTCAATCCTGGAATTTTGAACTTGTGTTCCCCCATTTTATAATCATCCATTTTGATAAGGGGCTTAAGCTTATAGTTAAATTCTTTATAAAAGTTTTCGGGTATGTTTTTGTTATCATCATCACACGATGAATACGATCGGTCTATAATCACTTTTCCTGTAGAGAAATTGATCTCATTCGTAAAATTAAACTCACAGGTATCTGCAAAATTATCATACGAACCTATCAGGTAAAAATCACCGTTTTGAAATCTGAAAGTATGCTTACTGGTCTGGGTATGTCTTGAATTGCTGGAAAACTGCTGTTCCACCACCATACAATTATTTTTTATCTGAATATTGAGGATATTACCATCAGGATAAAAGCCCATTCCACTTGAATAAAGCAATTTGGAATTTTCTTTCCAGATTTTAAGTTGTCCTTGTTCATTTTTCAGGATATAGAAAACTCTTTTATAATCTTTTTTTTCCGAAGCTCTTTCATAATCGGAAGCCGTTTGGTCTGTATCAAACACGAGAACAGTTTCATTTTCTCCGTCTTTATCCAGATCGCCTTTTATCTCAGTCACTTTATTGTATCCTTTGGGTACAGCAAAATTCTTCAGGCTTTGAGCGTGAAAGGCAGTGATAATAAAAATCGTAATAAGAGAAAGTCGTTTCTTCATAATAATAGTAAAAAATTACAGACCAGAGTCATCTTTCTCCACCAATTCTATATCTTCCAGGTTACAGAGACAACCTTTTATACTTTTATAAATACCATTAATATCCGTTGATTTCCCTTTGTCATCTGTCACAGTGATCCCTGTAGAAAGTGATCCATCTTCAGCGTAGTAAGATTTGAAAAGAGAATAAGTATAGCCATTATTTAAAAAGGTAAGGTATTCCAGATCCATTCCTGCATTTTGTTTTCCTCCGCCTCTGTGATAGGATTTATATTTGAACTGCTTCCAGCTTTCTTTATTTCTTTCCAGAGGAAATTCCATTTCTACACGGTCCTTACCCCCGAAGCGGTACTGAATATATTCATTCCCTTTATCCTTTACCAATACCATTTTTTTCCCAGCTTTGGTATCAAACGAATAGATGACATCTTCATTTGATTTCAGATATTGAGACCAAAGAACAGTAGGAATAAAGAATAGAAGTAAGATCAGGTATTTCATGGCTATGGTGTTTTATATAGTTGCAGTAATTTGAAAAAAGGATGATTAGCCCATTTTCAAATTACTACATTTTCAGATTTTCAAATTTTCAAATTATTTCGTTAGCACACTCGAAAGATCTTCCCAGAACATCGGATATGATTTTTCCACCACATCTTCATCTTCAATAGTAAGTTCCCCGATCAGGCAGTAAGGAGCAAAGCTCATCGCCATTCTGTGATCCTGGTAAGTCTTGATTGAAATAGGCTCTTCCGGTTTACCAAAGCTTACAGAGTTAATGGTTAAATCAGTAATTTCTGTTTCAGTGCCCAGTTTCTTCAGCTCATTGTATAAAGCCTGAAGTCTGTCTGTTTCCTTTACCCTTAATGTTCCCAGTCCTGAAATTTCAAAAGGAATTTTTAATGCTGCTGCTGTTACACAAAGGGTTTGTGCAATATCCGGGCAGTTGTTCATATCCAGGATAATTTTTTCAGGGAAAGAAAAATCAGGCTGAGGTTCCAAAGTCAGTTGATGCTCAGCTTCAGAATAAGTTGTTTTAATCCCAAAGAAATCCTCATAAATTTTTGCAATGGCAGAATCTCCCTGAGTAGATTCTTTGTAGAAGCTTTTCAGATGAATCGTTTCTCTTCCTAGTGCACAGATTGAGTAAAAGTAAGAAGCCGAACTCCAGTCACTTTCCACTTCATAGCTTTTTGCAGAAGTTTCATGATCCGGAGAGAAAGGTTCTACTTTAATGGTATTCCCTTCAAAGCTGTTTTTAATTCCGAATCTTGTCAGGATATCAAGCGTCATTTCAATATAAGACCTTGAAGTCACCTCTCCTACAAGGTTAATCACTAAACCATTTTCAAGTTTTCCGGCGATAAGAAGCAGGGAAGTGATAAACTGGCTGGAAATATTCGCCGGAACATTTACAGAACTCTGTGTTATCTTTTTTCCGGTAATTTTTAAAGGAGGGAAACCTTCATTTTCCATATATTTGATCTCAGCACCAAGATCTCTCAAAGCACTTACCAGATTTTTGATAGGTCTTTCCTTCATTCTCCCGGAACCGGTAAGAATTGTTGTTTTTCCTTCCTGGATAGAATAGTAGGAGGTAAGAAATCGCATAGCTGTTCCTGCATGGTGAATGTCTACCACATCTGTAACCTCAGATAAAGCTTTTTTCAGGAGCTGGGTATCCTGAGAATTGGATAAATTTCCGATTTTTATATTGCTAAACAGGCTTTCCAGAATCAATAAACGATTCGAAATACTTTTCGAACCGCTGATCTGTACTGTTTTATTTCCTATTAATGTTGATTTTTCTAGCTTCTTCATTATTTCTTCATATTTCAAACCTTAAGTCATATTTCAGATCTTTTATCCATATCTGAAATATGATCTCAGGAATTTTATTTTAATTTTTCATTATTCTGATGCCGCTCCTTATCGCGGTCAGTTTTGATCTTCATTTTTCTGTCAAAAGCATCCTGCAGATTCACTCCTGTTTGGTTGGCCAGACATAAGGTTACAAAAAGGACGTCGGCCAGTTCTTCGCCAAGATCTTTAGTTTTATCACTTTCCTTCTCGCTCTGCTCACCATATCGTCTGGCAATGATTCTGGCAACTTCACCCACTTCTTCAGTAAGCATTGCCATATTGGTGAGTTCATTAAAATATCTTACACCGATGGTTTTGATCCATTCATCAACCTGTTGTTGTAATTGAGTAATTTCCATTATTGATAAGCTCCTATAGTAGGATTTGCGGTTCTTGATTCATTTACAATATCAAACGGAACAGTTCCCGCTACAGTAATATTTCCTTTTCCTTTGGCCGGAGATGTTGTTTTTACTCTTAAATTCATTTTGGCCATGAAATAATTCATAAACTGTGGGTCTGTATTTTTGATGCTCTGTATTACATTTACATTATTATCGAAGGTAAATCCTGCTTCAGACGTTCCTGAGTACTTTAATAAACAATTCTGAATCAAATACTCAAATTGCTGTCCGGGTGTCTGTTCAAACTGAACCGAGTTATCCCTGTCAGAATACACAATGCTGTTCTTCAAATTAAACTGCTGTAAGGCAGCTTGTTCTGTTTGTCCGGCTTCATTTTTCCATTCATTTGTTGCAAAGATGCCTTTTCTGTCAAAGGTTCCCATTGATTTGGAATAATTAGCAATCGTAGCGTGGGTATAGTTGTGCTTTCCACCCTTGAAAATACCAATACATGATAATCCACAGTTATTCATTACCAAATTACTGGCAGTAACAGTAGAATTTATGGCATATAGTCCATATTCAAAGAAAGTATGGATGAATGAATTGGAGATATTGGCTGTAGTCTGCTTCATTTCAAGTCCTTTTGTTCCTCCGAACAGCCTTGCGTGGTTCATATTAAGAATAGAATTAGGCTCCATTTTGATCGAATTCCAGTTTTTAGAAATCGTATCATAATAAGGATCATTTCTATCACCACGCAGAATAACCTGTTGATCTAAAGTACCGTTGATATTTAAAACAGCATCGGAAGAAACTTTCATGCCACTGTTTTTATGAAAATATACCTTTGTACCAGGGTCTATATCCAACGTTACGTTCTTATCTATGGTAAGATCCCCATAAATGATTTTTGCTTTATTATTCGTCCACGTTGTAGAGCTGGTAATCACATTAGGATTGGTAGGAGTCTGAATAAAAAACTCTGCGTCCTGAACTACCGAGAACAAAGTAACATGCTGCTGCCCGGCAGGTCCGGAGAAAATCACTTTATCCTCAGCAATAGCTTCAGGTCCTGTTGCCTGAGGAGCAATTTCTACATATATATATAGACTGTCTTTTTTTCTCAAAGGAACATCCTTAAAATCATACCCTGGCTTTCCATCCACATTAATTCTGTATAATGATGTAGATCCTTTCTCAAGATTCACTCTTGGGATCAGGATATCTTTATCTTCATTATTATAAACTTTTACTACATAGGTTTCTGAACGTACCTGATGATAAACTGTATCGCAGAATACGGTATCTCTTGAAAATCTTAGCTGCTGCGAAGGAGCATCAAAGGTTATATCATCCTTATTACATGATACTGCTACAAGAAGCATCCAGAAAGAAAAAGCCAGTAATAATTTGAATTTCATTGAAATTAATGTTTAGTAAGTTCCAAATTTAACGAAAATACTTTGAATTTCTTATCAAGAAAAAAATATTGAATCCGGTATTTGGATATTAGAAAAAAAGTTGTACTTTTGCAACCTAAAATTAGCAGAGAAATATCCATTACTATTTCGAAAGCAAACTTTAATTTTTTAAAAATAAGTATTATGAAAAACGGAATCCACCCAGAAAATTATAGACTTGTTGTTTTCAAAGATATGAGTAACGACGAAATGTTTCTTTGCAAGTCTACTGCAGAAACAAAAGACACTATCGAGTTCGAAGGACAAGAGTATCCTCTAATCAAAATGGAGATCTCTTCAACTTCTCACCCTTTCTACACTGGTAAAGTGAAATTAGTTGACACTGCAGGTAGAGTTGATAAGTTCATGAACAAATACAAAAAATTCGCTAAGTAATTTTTGTATGCCTACAATATAAAAGCCTTCCAGTCTTTGGGAGGCTTTTTTTGTGTCCAGTGTCCCGTCCTGAAATAAGTTGACAACTAATCGACTTATTTATGAAAGAACAAGTATTAAAAAGAGAAAAGCGCACCCAAAGAGACTACAGTATAGCTTTTAAATTACGGGTAGTTTCTCAAGTAGA
>NZ_MAYF01000004.1 GCF_001684955.1 Chryseobacterium contaminans
TGTAAGATGGGGAGATGCCCCTTCAAAACTTGCATTTAAAGGATTTAAAGCCAACAAGAATGAAATTCTACCCATTCCGTTTAATGAGCTGCCGAATACATCGCTGCACCAAAATCCGGGATATTAAATATGAAGTTTCACAACTTATATAGTTTCTTTAAAGGTACTGCACTGCTTTGCGGTGTGGTACTTTTTCCTTTATCGTGTACCTCTGTTGCTCAGAAGAAAGGTAATGAAGTTCACTATTGGCTCACCAAAGGAGATGAAAGTATCAAATTACAGCCCCAAACTCCAATCAGATTTGTAAATACCTCCAATAACTTTCAGAATATTGAAATTGATGACACTCAAAAGTTTCAATATATTGACGGTTTCGGATATACATTAACAGGAGGAAGTGTTGAGGTTATTAATCATTTGTCACCTGTCAAAAGAAAAGCTTTACTGAATGAACTTTTTGGAAACGATAAAAACTCTATTTCCATCAGTTATTTGAGATTAAGCATTGGTGCTTCAGATTTGGATGGTGAAGTTTTTTCCTATAACGATCTTCCGGAAGGAGAGACGGATATTTCTCTTTCCAAATTCAGTTTAGTAAAAGATAAAGACTTGATTGCTATGCTGAAGGAGATTTTAGCTCTCAATCCAAAGATTAAAATTATTGCAACACCATGGTCGGCACCAGTCTGGATGAAAGATAACGGCAAGTCTAAAGGTGGAAGCTTAAAACCTGAGTTTTATGAAACCTATGCCCGATATTTCGTAAAATATATCCAGGGAATGAAAAAGGAAGGAATCACTATTGATGCTGTCACTCCGCAAAATGAGCCTTTACATCCTGGGAATAATCCAAGTATGTATATGTCATCCGATCAGCAGAGAGATTTTATCAAAGGGTATTTGGGGCCTGTTTTTAAGAACAATAAAATAAAAACAAAGATTGTGGTATATGACCATAACTGTAACAAACCCGAATATGCGCTTGATATTCTGAAAGATACTGAAGCTTATCAGTATATTGACGGATCTGCTTTTCATCTGTATGAAGGTGATATCTCAGCATTAAGCACTGTTCATGATGCTTTTCCTGATAAAAATCTATATTTTACCGAACAATGGACAGGATCCAAAGGAACATTCAATGAAGATCTGAACTGGCACATGAAAAATGTGATCATCGGCTCCATGAGGAACTGGAGTAAAACCGCTTTGGAATGGAATCTTGCCAATGATCCGAAATATGGTCCCCATACAGACGGGGGATGTACAGAATGTAAAGGAGCTATTACTGTTTCAGACAGGGATAATTTCACCAGAAATGTAGCTTATTATATTGTGGCCCATGCGTCTAAGTTTGTACCAGCAGGTTCACAGCGTATTGCTTCCACACAGACAAAATATTTATCAACAGCAGCATTTAAAACTCCAACCGGAAAAACTGTGCTGATTGTTCATAATGACCATAAAGTTATTGAAAATTTTAATATTAAATTTGCCGGAAAGATCGCTACAGTAAACATTCCTGGGCAATCTGCCGCAACCTATATTTTTTAATCGGATAAGTATGAAGAGAGTTTATTTCTTACTGGCGTTCTCAGCACTTGGAATGAGCGTCTACGGACAGAAAACAACAGATCAGAGAGTAGCAGAACTTTTATCTAAAATGACACTGGAAGAAAAAGTAGGACAGATGGTGCAGTACAGTGGATTTGAATACGCCACAGGACCTCAGCATTCCAATTCAGCGGCAGTGTTAGACGAAATCAAAAAAGGAAAAGTTGGTTCTATGCTTAATGTTGCCGGAGCAGAAGAAACCAGAGCATTTCAGAAACTGGCCATGCAATCCCGGCTGAAGATTCCTTTATTGTTCGGGCAGGATGTTATTCATGGCTACAGGACTACTTTTCCTGTCAATATTGGACAGGCAGCAAGTTGGGACCTGGGAATGATAGAAAAATCAGAAAGAATTGCAGCTACAGAAGCGTCTGCTTATGGTATTCACTGGACTTTTGCGCCGATGGTAGATATTGCCAGGGACCCAAGGTGGGGAAGAGTGATGGAGGGTTCGGGAGAAGATACTTACCTCGGAACTCAAATCGGGTTGGCAAGAATTAAAGGATTTCAGGGAAAAGGATTAGGAAGCCTCGATGCCATTATGGCCTGTGCAAAACATTTTGCAGCATATGGTGCTGCGATAGGAGGAAGAGACTATAATTCTGTTGACATGAGCCTCAGACAGCTCAATGAAACCTACCTTCCACCTTTTAAAGCTGCAGCGGAGGCAGGAGTGGCTACGTTCATGAATTCTTTCAATGATATCAACGGAATTCCAGCCACAGCCAATCAATATATCCAGAGAAATTTACTGAAAGGAAAATGGAATTATAAAGGTTTTGTGGTTTCGGACTGGGGAAGTATTGGAGAAATGATTCCTCACGGATATGCAAAAAATAGTGCTGAGGCTGCTGAAAAAGCAATACAGGGAGGCAGTGATATGGATATGGAAAGCCGGGTGTATATGGCAGAACTTCCAAAACTTGTTAAAGAAGGAAAAGTAGATGCTAAACTGGTGGATGATGCTACAGGAAGAATTTTAACCAAAAAATTCGAGATGGGGCTTTTCGATGATCCTTATCGGTTCAGTAATGAAAAAAGACAGAAAGAACAGCTAAATAACCAGGAAAATAGAAAATTCGGAAGAGAATTCGGATCTAAAAGTATCGTTCTTCTTAAAAATAAAGAGAATATCCTTCCGCTTTCAAAGACAGTAAAGACAGTGGCTTTGATTGGTCCGTTCGGAAAGGAAACCGTAGCTAATCATGGGTTTTGGTCTATTGCTTTTAAAGATGATCTCCAGAGAATTGTTTCACAGTTTGATGGGATTAAAAATCAACTCGATAAAAACTCTACCTTATTGTATGCAAAAGGATGTAATGTAGATGATCAGGACAAAACAATGTTTGCAGAAGCAATAGAGACAGCCAGAAAATCAGATGTGGTGATTATGACTTTAGGAGAAGGGCATGCGATGAGTGGTGAAGCAAAAAGTCGCAGCAATATTGGCTTTTCCGGGGTACAGGAAGATCTGTTGAAAGAAGTTGCCAAAACAGGAAAACCGATTATTCTTATGATTAATGCAGGAAGACCTTTGATTTTCAACTGGGCGGCAGACCATATTCCTGCTATTGTTTATACCTGGTGGCTGGGAACGGAAGCCGGAAATTCTATTGCTGATGTTCTGTTTGGAACCGTAAACCCAAGTGGAAAACTTCCGATGACTTTTCCAAGAAATGAAGGACAGATTCCGGTTTATTATAATCATTACAATACGGGCAGACCAGCAAAAAATAATACAGACAGAAATTATGTTTCAGCATATATTGATCTTGACAATGATCCGAAATTCCCGTTTGGATTTGGATTGAGCTATACAGACTTTACCTATTCCGATATGATTCTAAGTTCCGAAAACCTGAAAGGAAATCAGAGATTAAATATAAGCGTTACTGTTTCCAACACAGGTAAATATGATGGTGAAGAAGTAGTGCAGCTTTATATAAGGGATCTTTTCGGAAAAGTAGTAAGGCCTGTAAAAGAATTGAAAGGGTTTAAAAAAATATTCATCAAAAAAGGAGAAAACCAAAAAGTAGACTTTACCCTGACTCCTGATGATCTGAAGTTTTTTGATGACGAATTGAATTTTGACTGGGAAGCAGGTGAGTTTGATATTATGGTGGGAACCAATTCTCAGAATGTACAAACCAAAAGAATTAATTGGCAGAAATAAACTCAATAGAAACGGGATTTAATTTTCTCAATATAAGGAAAGATCGTAAAAAGACTTTAAACATAATGACCATAACATTGTATGAATTTAAAATCCAAAAATAGTATCCGGCTTTGTGTACTTGCAATAGTAGCTTTATCAGTAACAAATTGTACATCAACCAAAGTTGATTCCAGCAGGAAATTAATCTGGAGCGATGAATTTAACGGAAAAGGACTTCCTGATTCTTCAAAATGGAATTATGATATTGGAGGGAACGGATTTGGAAATGAAGAAGCTCAGTTTTATACCAAAAACAGGCTGGAAAATGCCCGTATGGAAAACGGAAATCTTGTTATTGAAGCCAGAAAAGAAAATTGGGAGGAAAATAAATATACTTCGGCCAGACTTTTAACCAAAGGGAAGTTTTCTTTTCAATACGGAACCATAGAAGTACGTGCAAAACTTCCAAAAGGCAAAGGGACATGGCCGGCTATCTGGATGATGAGTGAGGGCATGAAGAAATGGCCGGATGATGGTGAGCTTGATATTATGGAACATGTAGGCTATAATCAGGGATATATTCATGCTTCAGTACATACCAAAAAATACAATCATATCCAGGGAACGCAGAAAACGGATACTCTGGTTGTAAAAGATGTAAGTGAAAAGTTTCATGTATATAAAGCAGATTGGACACCTGAGAAAATAGATGTTTATATTGATGATAAAAAGTTTTTTACTTATGAAAATAAAGAAAAAACGGGTGACGCATGGCCGTTTGACCGACCTTATTTTGTTATCTTAAATCTGGCTGTAGGAGGCTTTTGGGGTGGAAAGATGGGGATTGATGACAGTATATTTCCACAAAAATATTATATAGACTATGTAAGAGTCTATCAGAATAAATAATGAAAAAGAGAACCAGAAGGGTTCAAAAATAAAAAATCATGAAAAAACTAATCGTAAGTTGTTTTGTAATTGGTATTGCAGTTAATATCAATGCCCAGAATTATTGGAAAAAACATGAAGGTAAAACAGCTAAGGTAATTTTGACCAATTCTAAGGTCAACGAAAGAATGGCAGATAAAGGAGCTGTAAAATTTGAACAGTTTGGCCAGCCAAAAGAAACGGAAGCCTGTATTTTTGTAGCTCCCAATTTTAAATATCAAAAATTAATAGGAATTGGTGGTGCTATTACAGATGCAGCGGCAGAGACATTCTATAAGATGCCAAAGAATAAGCAGAAGGAAATCCTGGATGCTTACTTCGGAAAGAATGGGCTGGGATATACGATGGTTCGTACCAATATGAACTCCTGTGATTTTTCCAGCGATTCTTATACTTATGTAGAAGATAATGATACCTCTTTGAAAACCTTCAACGTTGCCCATGATGAAAAATATAAAATTCCATTGATTAAAGAGGCTCAGAAGGCCATTGGAAATAGTTTTACTTTTTATTTTTCTCCATGGAGCCCGCCAGCCTGGATGAAATCTAATAAAAGTTTATACAAAGGAGGAAGATTGGAAAACCAATATTACCAGACTTGGGCAGATTATTATATTAAATTTATCAAGGAATATGAAAAAAGAGGAATTAATGTCTGGGGATTAACTGTCCAGAATGAACCTATGGCTACACAATCCTGGGAATCCTGCATTTATACAGCGGAAGAAGAAGGAGAGTTCCTGAAGAATAATCTAGGCCCAACTTTATGGAAAAACGGCTATAAAGATAAAAAGGTAATGATCTGGGATCACAACAGAGACCTGATCTACCAGAGAGCAACCACTACACTCAGTGATCCGGAAACTTCAAAATACGCAAGTGGAATAGGATATCACTGGTATGAAACCTGGAACAACAAAACCCAGCTGTTTGATAACCTGGCAGAAACCCACAGGGCTTTTCCGGATAAATTCCTTGCGTTTACGGAAGGCTGTAAAGAACAGTTTGCGATGGACAGAATTTATGATGTAAGCCTTGGAGAGCTGTACAGCAAAAATATGCTGAACGATTTTAATAAAGGAAATGCTTTATGGACAGACTGGAATATTCTGTTGGATGAAACCGGAGGTCCTAACCATAAAGGTAATTTCTGTTTTGCCCCAATCATTGCAGATACGAAAACAGGAGAGGTATTTTATACTTATGAATATTACTACATCGGACACGTTTCAAAGTATATTAAACCTAATGCACAAAGAATTGGTTCATCTTCCAACAGAGCGGCTTTAACTTCTTCAGCGTTTATGAATGAAAACGGACAGCTGGTAACCGTGATCATGAACGATTCCGACAATGATATTGAAACGAATCTTTGGATTGAAGGAATGGCTGCCAAGCTGAATGCGCCAGCCCATTCTATACAGACCGTAATTTTATAACATCATATTACTATTATTTTAAATAGGATCGGCGGCCTCGAAGAGGCCGCCGATTTGTTTTTGTTTCTTTATTATGAATTATTTTTTTTGTCAAGAAATCCTATTTAATTAATATAGCAGCTTTGCTTAAGTAAATAATTTCTTTAATAATAATTTATAAAAAATATTCATATGGAATTTTATCAACATTACAGTGAGTTTTTAGGAAAACATAACATTTATAAAACGTTAACTACCATTAAACGTTATATTTATATTGAGGCAATTATTTTAATACTACTACTGATATTGGTAGGTATTGGAATGTATTTCTTTGTGAAAGATACCATAACCAATAATATACCTTTGTCTGAAGCGTATTTCGAATGGCCTTTTATTTTGATGATTAGTTCTTTGGCTGGATTATATATTTACATGGCAATTGATAGAAGAAGGCAATTTATTGATATTAAAAAAAGAGTAGGATATTTTAAACAAAATATGGTTGGTGTAATTTTATTTGGTATAAATTGGGATTCAATTGTTTTAAAATATCATTGGTTTGATAGTTTATACAATAATTATATATTTTTAAACAATAAAGAGTTAGAATTTTTTAAAAGTCAAAATGATAAAGAACTTGCTATCAAAACTATTCCTAAGTTTCCGTTTAATTTATCTAGCTTAATTTCAATAAGTTCACCTATTATCTCTACACTAAGTTTTATTCTATTAACTTTTGGAATAACAGGAAAAGAGCAAAATGTCATGATTATTTTAATATTATTGCTTATCAGTCCGATTTTTTTTGCTGTGATTATGTTTATCAGAGATAATTTTAATGAAAAAAAGAGTGATTACAAGAATATGCAGAATTATTCTTCCGTATTAGATTATATTCTAGAGAAAAGAAAGATGAATTCCTCTCTCCAAAATGAAGAGTTAATAGCTTCTTAAACTAATCAATGTTTTTAAAGAGTCCCTATATATCTAAAAGAAAATAAATGTTGGAAACGTAATAAACAAATCGGCGGCCTCGAAGAGGCCGCCGATCCTATTTTATCTTATACTAAATATATTATTCAGCATCATATTTACTAATTACTCTCTGAGTAACTCCTGAACTGCTGAAACCTCCATCATGGAAAAGGTTCTGCATCGTTACTTTTTTAGTAAGATCAGAGAATAGAGTTACACAATAGTCTGCACATTCAAGAGCTGTAGCATTTCCTAGTGGAGACATATCTTCAGCATAACCAAGGAATCCTCCGAAACCTTTCACACCGCTACCTGCAGTAGTCATTGTTGGAGACTGGGAAACAGTGTTTACACGTACTTTTCTTTCACCCCAATAGTTTCCGAAAGTTCTTGCAATACTTTCAAGATAAGCCTTGTTGTCAGACATATCATTGTAATCCGGGAATGTTCTCTGAGCAGCAATATAAGTAAGTGCCAGGATGCTTCCCCATTCATTCATACAGTCTTTCTCCCAAGCCACACGCATTACTTTATGGAAAGAAACTGCTGAAATATCCCAGCCTTTTTCCAACCAATCGTAGTTCATTTCCGTATAGTGTTTTCCTTTTCTTACATTGATAGACATCCCGATGGAATGAAGGATAAAGTCGATTTTACCAAATTTTGCAACAGCAGCATCAAAAAGTTTTTCAAGATCTTCGATAGAAGTAGCATCTGCACCTATAACTTCAGAACCTGTTTTTTCGGCTAAACCATTAAGTTCTCCCATTCTTAAAGCGATAGGAGCGTTAGATAAGATGAATTCTGCTCCTTCCTCATGACATCTCTCAGCAACTTTCCATGCGATAGATTGTTCATTAAGGGCTCCAAATATAATTCCCTTTTTGCCTTTAAGTAAACCGTATGACATAATTTTTTAATGTTTATTGAAATACAAATGTAGCAATAATTGTGGTTATGACATAATAAAAATGGAGCCTTATCAATTATAAGACCCCATTTTCTTGAAAATATTTATATGACTGAAATTTTAATTGGTTTTCTTGTTCCATTCTGCCTTCACATCTTCTGCCGCATCTTTAGTTTTTTCCCAAGCCTCATCTGCTTTATCCTTAATGTCTTCCCATGCATCGGATACATTAGCTTTTACCCTGTCTAGCCAGTCTTCCTGTTTGGCCTCTTCGTCATTATTCCTCTTTTCGTTGATATAATCCTTAGCTCTGTCTGCCAATTCATTGATTTTCCATTTGGCTTTGTCCGTTGCATTCTGTAAAGAATTTTCTACATTATTTACTGCATTTTCCGCTTTGTTGTAATCTGAATTGTTCATAATACTATAAATTTGGTTTGGTAGTATTGAATAAACAATAACTATTCCTAAAATAAGGCTCCTTTGTTAAACTTTTCATAATCTTTTGTTATACTTTTCTAAATCAATCTTACCTTTACTATTAAAATATAATAATTATGGAGAAAATACGCTGCGGTTGGTGTGAAAAAGATGATCTCTACAGGAAATACCATGATGAAGAGTGGGGAAGACCTGTCTATGATGATGAAACCATTTTTGAATTTCTTATTCTGGAAAGTTTTCAGGCAGGTTTAAGCTGGTATACCATTCTTTCTAAAAGGGAAAATTTCAGACAGGCTTTTGATCATTTCGATTATAAAAAGGTTGCTGTTTATTCTGATCAGAAAATAGAAGAGTTAATGAATAATTCCGGGATTATTAGGAATAAGCTTAAAATATGCGCTGCAGTAACCAATGCTCAGCAGTTTATGAAAGTTCAGGAAGAGTTTGGAAGTTTTTCAAAATATATCTGGGGCTTTATTAATGGCAAACCTATTGATAATAAACCAAAAGCTTTATCAGAAGTACCTGCCACCACAGAAATTTCTGATAGGATTTCCAAAGACCTGAAGAAAAGAGGATTTAAATTCGTGGGTTCAACCGTTGTTTATGCTCATATGCAGGCTACAGGTATGGTAAATGATCATATTGAAACTTGTTTCATTAGAAAGTGATACATTGTATTTTATTCAATTTTTAGTGATGTTTTTTATTAATTGTTTACTTATTGACTTCGGGTTTTATAGTTGCTTAATTCACCTGATGCTAATAAATAAAGAGGTATTTAACTTGTTGTTAATTAATGTATTTTTCAATTCTGTGTGATTATTTGTTCTTTTAGTCACATGAGTGTGTTTTAATTGTTGTATTTTCAATGAAATGTTGTTTTTATTGAAAAATTTGTATATTTGCACCCTCAAAAAACATAGGTGATGCAAAGAAATTATAAACTAAGACTGAGTTTTCTCTTTTTACTATTTGCTGTCTTTACATTTGCTCAGGTTGGAATCGGGATTTCAAATCCGGATACTTCAGCAATGCTTCATGTAAGTGCTAAAAATAAAGGAGTACTTCTTCCCAGTATTGCTCTTACTTCAGATACAGATGCTGTTACAGTACCTTCGCCGGCAGATGGACTTATTGTATGGAATAATGGAAAAGCGGGATTAACAGAGGCGGGATTTTATTATTGGTTCGCATCTAAATGGAACAAACTTTCTGTTGCTTCCAATACAACCAGTAAAGGAGATTCTGGAACAGGTTGGAACACAACAGGAGATAATACCGGAAATTATAGCGGAGCCAATACAGCTTTGTCATTAGGAACAAAAACAATGGATGACCTGATCCTTAAAGTAAATGCTGCTACAGCAGGAAGATTAGGTGTTGATAATTCGGTAAGTTTTGGATTAGGTGCTAATGCCGGCCAGAACGGAATTGCCATCGGAAGCTCAAGCTCTGCATTTCAGGGGATTTCCATTGGTAGTGCGGCGGCAGTGTCTGCAAATGATGGATTGGCGATAGGAAATAAATCCACAGCAGGTGCTTTTAAATCAACGGCAATTGGCTATAATGCCCAAACCAGCAAAAATGAATCCACAGCGATTGGAAATAACGCTTCAGCAGGAGGTTTTCAATCCATAGCAATAGGATATAATGCAAAAACAAATACAAACAGTGAAACAGCTTTAGGATATAATGCTGTTACCAATAAAGAAAACTCTACAGCAGTAGGCTCAGAAGCAAATGCTTTGGGACAATTTTCCACTGCAATAGGATATGGAGCAACTACCTCACAGGCCAATGCTATTGTGTTGGGGAATAATAATGCGAATGTAGGCATTGGCACGGGGGCTCCAAATACATCTGCAAGATTAGATGTAAACGGACAGTATAAACTCGGGGAAAGAGGAAGCATACAGAAAAACCAGATCAACTTTGAAGTATGGCCTGGAGTTTCCGTAAATAATCTACAACCCGGAAAATCTACCACTTTGGAAATTGCTGTTCCATCAAGTTTTCAACCAGGCTCAACCAGGGCTGTAGTTGTTGTTTCTCCGGCCGGAGATTTTGCAGGGAATTCAACATTCTCTATTTCTAATCCAAGAATGACTTCCACTTCAAGTATTGTAATTAATCTTACCAATATTTCAGGAAGTGCCAGCAGTCTGTACTCTGGTCATTTTTATGTGATGATTAATGAGTTTTAAATTTGATAATAAGTTTTATTATAGTTGATATGGTGTTAGGACCTCCGGTTTCGGAGGTCTTTTTTATTTGAACTCTCATATATCAATTGATAGAAGAGATTCTCTTAAAGATGTAATTAGGTATATGATTTCAAATGAAATAATTTGTAAACAAATATATTGTACACAAAATAAATTAAGTATTTTTGTATTTTAAACGATGAAATATGATTGCGCTGTCAGAACATTTATGCTTTAAGACCTACGCTGTTTCAAGATATATTACCAGTTTGTATAAACCTTATCTGGATGAGATCTCGTTAACGTATCCCCAATATTTAGTAATGCTGGTATTATGGGAGAGCGGAGAAATGAATATCGGAAAGATTGGTGAGCATCTTCATTTGGACAACGGGACATTAACCCCCTTATTGAAACGCATGGAAAAAAACGGTTTGCTTAAAAGAACCAGAAGCCAGGATGATGAAAGGGTAGTCCTTATCAGCCTTACAGAAAATGGAAGGGATCTTAAAGAGAAGGCAAAACATATTCCGGAAGCAGTTCAGGCCTGCTTTAATCTTGGTGAAGGGCAAAAGAAGCAACTCATGTCCGGTCTTGACGAAATATTATCAACACAATCTTCCTCTAAAATATGAAAAAAGTAGGAATTATAGGATACGGCTGGCTGGGAGCCAGAATTGCGGCATCCTTGTCTAACACATATAAAATATACACAACCACTACAACGGTTGAAAAAGCAGAAGAGCTCAATGCTAAAGGAGTACATGCCATGGTTGTTAATTTTCCGGATTATCAGCTTAGCGAACCATATCCTAAATGGGAAGCTCTGGAAAATCTTGATGTATTGATCATTACCATTCCAATTTCAGAGAAAAGTTGCTGTGTAAGCTCTTTATATAATAGAATCCGGAATTTATCATCCTTTATCGGAGAGTTTAAAGGACAGATGTTCTTAATGAGCTCTACAGGTGTTTATCCGGATACAGAAAAAGAGTTTACCGAAATTGATGTTCCTGTTGAAAAAATTTCAGGGGAGAGAATGGTAAGAAATAAATATCCACAGGTAAATATTTTAAGGTTAGGAGGGTTAATGGGTGATAACAGGCTATTAAAAAACTATAATGTTAGCAACCTGAATTTTGCTGTTAATCATATCCATTACAAAGATATTGCCGGTATTATTTTAAAGATGATCGAAAATGGAACAGAAAAGTGTTTATATAATGTAACCGCTCCGTTTCACCCGGCAAAATTTCAGGTTATCAATGCCCAGAAAAATATAGAGAATGGGGAAGAGCCGGAAGAAGTAAAGGGCAAGAAAATTTTATCTTCAAAACTGGTTTCAGAATTGGAGTATGTTTTTCAATATCCAGATCCAAGAAAATTTCATGAGATTTAATTCAAACCATTAAGGACATTGTTAATTAAGTTTTGGCTAAAGCCAATGGATTGGATATAAATTTAAAAGACGGGCTAAAGCCCGTCTCTACTGATGTTTTATTGATGTAAATCTATTATTGTTTATATTATCTTACAGCAATTTATCAAATTCAATAGGAGTGGGCTTTAGCCCACTCTAGAAATCAAAAAATAGTCAAAACAAAAGCCTCTGAAGTTTTTCCAGAGGCTTTTATTTATCTTTACAAAGGGCTATTTAATAATTCTGTCAAGAACCCAAGTAATCAGATTCTTCTCAGAATTGTGGTGGTCTGTAGAGAATTCACCACGTCTTCTGTTTGCCACTACGTTGTTAACTGTAATAGCTTTGTGACCTAGTAATTTTGAAAATGCATAGATTGCAGATGTTTCCATTTCAAAGTTGGTAACTCCAAGGTCATTCAATGTTTCAAGGAATTGATCATCTACAGCTTTTAGACGTAGCTGTCTTCCCTGTGGAGCATAGAATCCTGGGAAAGTAGCCGTATTTCCGTGGTATTTGGCATCTTTGTAATATTCACCCATTTCTTCTGCCCAGTCTGAGAAGTAAAGCATCGGTTTGATTCTTTCGTAAGGGAATCTTTCTAGGAAACTTTTAGAGAACTCATTTTCGAAACTGTAGTCCTGGTAGAAATGCATTAAACCATCTAATCCTACTACGTTTTGAGTAACCAGCATATTATCAACCTCTACATCAGGGTTTACACTTCCACAAGTTCCCATACGGAACAATTCAAGTGCTTTGTGCTCAGTTTTGAATTCCTTGTTTTTAAGATCAATATTAACAAGAGCATCAAGCTCATTCATTACGATATCAATGTTTTCCGTTCCAATACCGGTAGACATTACCGTGATTCTTTCTCCACGAAGCGTTCCTGTATGTGTATAAAACTCTCTTTTATTTTTTTTGATCTCTACGGTGTCAAAATACTTTGAAACCTTTGCTACTCTGTCCGGGTCACCTACAAGGATAATTTTATCAGCAATATCTTCGGGTAAAAGATTCAAGTGGTATACACTTCCGTCTTCATTCAGAATAAGTTCTGAAGCAGCAAGTTTGTTTAGCATAATTTATATTTTTTGTTTTTAATCAATGAAAATTGCTTCTTTATAAGGGGAAGCCATAAGTTGGTAAATAGAATCATATTCTTCAACAATCCTTTTTTGTCCGCCCATCACTTCATAAACTGTAACCACAGTTTTTTCAAAATTTTTGGGATCTTTTCTTTGAGAGGTAATCTCATAAAAATGATTGTCTTTATTAAGAACAGAAACCAGTTCTTCTTTGGTTGAATTATTAGAAGACATCATTCCAGGAAATTCCATGACAACGTCTTTAAGTTCTGCATAGCTTTTATAGGGTTTGATTACTCCGTTAGAATATACATACACATTGGGAACCGGTTTATCTTGTTCCAGGCGAACCAGATAATATTCATTTCCTTTTTTTTCGGCATATATAGCCATTTCCTGTTGTTTTGCAGGCTTATCCGTCTGCTTTTTCTTTTGTGAAAATACACTAAGCGAAAGGCAACTTGCTGCAATAGCAAACAATAGTTTTGTTTTCATAATTCTATTTTAGTTTTGATGTGTTGAATTTAATTAAAAAAATCCTCTCCCAATAACCTCTCGCCATTATTTTACCGGTATTTTAGAATAAACCGCCTATTAAAGAATAATGAATCCGATTTCGGGGTTTAAAATTAGTGAAAAATATTGTATCAAAAATATAAACATTATTTAATCTGCTATTAAAATTGAGATAACATCAGATTGATAGTTTTGTCGGTAAAAATTCATGAGATCTTATCCACTGCTTGTTGTTGTCCTTTTAATCGGATTTGCAGTAATGTCTTTCAATCCAGTTTACAAAGGAAAAGAAAGTGAAAATACATTTGTTAATAAAGGACTGTCAGATTTTAAAGGTAAGCTTGAGCAGCTGAAATCAGATGTCCGTAAGTTCTCTGAAGATCAAATTTCCATTGAAGAACTACAGGCATCATTAAAAAATACAAGAAATTCATTTAAAGAAATTGAGTTCTATATTGCCTATCATTATCCCGAATTTACCAAAACTCATCTGAATGCCGCACCTTTGTTCCATATTGAGGCCGCAGGAACATCAGCCTATACACTTCCACCAGAAGGATTACAGGTATTGGATGAACTGATATTTTCAGAAGAAGCAGAAGATCAAAAAGAAAAAATCAAAACGATCACAGATTTTCTCTACAATAGCTATTCTGGCTTCTATCTGAGCGCTATGAAAAACGGAATGAGTAAAGGAAATAACAAAACTTTACCCTTGCGTATAGAACTGATAAGGATATATTCCCTTGGAGTAACCGGTTTTGATACTCCGGGATCTCTGAATATTTCTGAAGAAACCGGTCATGCACTTTTGGGAATGCAAAAATATATTAGTGATGATCCTTATTTTAAAAATTATAATACTCAAAAAGCAGATCAAACCTTAACGGAAGCTATTA
>NZ_MAYF01000005.1 GCF_001684955.1 Chryseobacterium contaminans
TATCTGGAGCCTGTTATTGGTCCTGAGTTTTGCCGCTTTTTCTGTATTGGTATACAGTTTAAAACCAAGTTTAAATAGCTTAATGGTATATCTTACCGCCTTTGCCGCTTACATCGGCTTTGGTCTCGTATTCATCAGTTCCTTAGCCGGAACAGGAATGAAGAAAAGATCCGGTAGAAACATATAACTTTTATTTCACTCTTTTACTGAAAAACCGCTCTTTTATTGAAGGGCGGTTTTTTTATAGACTGTTTTTTTCTTCTATTTCACAATTATTCTTTAAAAATATCCTTCATCATTTTCTCAAGGAACTGAGTGGTCTCCTCTTCTACCATTTTTTCAGATTTTGCTACTAATTCTGCATGAAAAGGCTGACAGCAAGCTTTTATTCCAAAGCCGTCATCTGTTTTTACAAACTCAGGATGCAGATTATGTTCCGGACATACTTCCGCTTCAATTGACTGTTTTATTAAATCATAATTAAGATCAAACATATTTTCTATTTTTATTTCATTGGTGAGGGATAAAGATAGGAATAATTTGTTTTTACGCAACATCCGTATTTCTACGGGACTTTTTATAGAAAATCAAAAAGCCGTCCCTTACGGAACGGCTTTCATATCTTAAAGATTCAATTATTTTACTTTTACAAGCTCAACATCGAAAACTAACCAAGAGTTTGGCGGAATAACTCCTCCTGCTCCTCTTTCTCCGTAAGCCATTGCTGGTGGGATCAATAAAGTTGCAGTTTCTCCTTCTTTCAATAAAAGGATACCTTCGTCCCATCCTTTGATTACTCTTCCCATTCCGATTGGAATTTCGATAGGCTCATTTCTTTTGAATGAAGAATCAAATTCAGTTCCGTCTACTAATTTCCCTGCATAGTGTACAGAAACGTTATCACCTGCTTTTGGAGCTTTTCCGTCAGCAGTTTTCGTGATTTTATAGTAAAGACCTGATTCAGTTTTTTGCATTCCTGCTTTTAAGCTTTCCACTAATTTTTCCTGGTTTGCTTTGAATTCTTCTTCTTTTTTCTTTCTTTCTGCTTCTTCTTTAGCGATGAAAGCTTTATTGTTTTCTGCAATTTTAGCTTTTCATTCGTTGAAAGTTTTAGCTGCATCATCGTTTTTGTACTCGTCACCTTTACTGAAAACAGAAACTTTTTCTAAAACGATATCTGTCTTAGGTTTATCCTGAGCTCCTTTTTCAACATTAGCAATAGCATCAATCACATCGTTACCTTTTACCACTTTCCCGAAGATCGTGTGTCTTCCGTCTAACCAAGGAGTAGCTACTTCAGTAATGAAGAATTGGGAACCGTTTGTGTTTGGTCCAGAGTTCGCCATAGAAAGAATCCCTTTTCCTGTGTGCTTAAGGTCGTTTCTTTCGTCCTCGAATTTATATCCAGGATCTCCCATTCCTGTTCCCTGAGGATCACCTCCCTGGATCATGAAATCTTTGATTACTCTGTGGAAAATAGTTCCGTCATAGTAAGGAACTCCCTTAGCCTTAGCTTTGTTATCGATTTTCCCTTCTGCAAGACCGATAAAGTTGGCTACAGTTACTGGTGCTTTCTTGTCCTCAAACTTCACAATCATGTTACCTTTTGTAGTTTGAAGATTGGCATAAAGTCCGTCATTAAGACCTTCGTAAGTTTCTTTGTCTACGTTCATTTTTTTATAAATTGGGGTACAACTCATCAGCGAAACACTTGCCGCTGCCAGAATTATATTTTTGTTAAACAATTTCATGTATTATAAAGCTTTTAATTTTATGATTAATGGTATATCGTTGTCTATTTTCTTTTCGTCTCCAAAAGTTCCATAAGCTAAAGAAGACGGAACCAAAAGCGTCACTTCCTCTCCATCATGTATAAAACGTAAAGCATTTTCCACTGCTTTCAGTTCATCAAAATGACCGAATTTTGCATCTCTCCTTTCAAAAGGCTGATCGTAGATTTTGGTCTGGTCAAAATCATACAATTCATAAGAATAAGAGATTAGCGTATTATCTGCTCTTCTTTCCCTGTGATCAAAACCCTCTTCTGTCACCCAATAATTAAGCTGTGTGGGATAAAACTTTACGTTTTGCCCGTTAATCCAATCCTGAATCTGCCCCCTTTCGATGGTATTCAGATTTTTCATCCTGTTTTTAGAAATATCCAGATCTTTCTGGCTTAAAACACCGCCTACAGGTGGATGTGCCGTCTGTGCATTTCTATTACAGCTCAGCAGACTTATGGCTGATATGAAGAGTAATTTTTTCATAAACTTTTGCGAAAATACACATTTTGTGAATCAATTACAAAAGCTTTAAACCATTAATGCAAATTATATAAAAGCTGCTGGTAAGATCCAGGGTTGAATTTAACAATAAAAGGTATAAAAGGTTTTCGGACACTCAAGTTGTATAAGTTAAAATAATAACGCTGAGAAAAGCACTTAAGTAAAAAAAATCAATAATTTTTTTAATTGCCATCCTTCATTCATTCAATTAGTGAACGGAAATTACAAACAAGTATAACAGCAAAAAGCCGGGAAAATTCCCGGCTTTTTATAGTCTATTTAAATATAAGATTAAGCTGTTTCTAGTGCATGGTCTACCATTACTCTCCATCCGAATGTATCTTCAGCAAGGTTAGTTTGGATATCCACTAAATCTTTCTTAAGAATCGCAGCATAGCTTTCTTCGTCTGATAATCTTGGAAGTGCTAATTTCTCACCTTGATATCCTAAAGCCTGGAACTGAGTGGTTACTACTGCAGTACCTACTCCCCATACTTCTTTAAGGTCACCCTTTTTCAAAGCTTCAATGACTGTTTTTACAGCAATTGGTTCAACTTTTACTTCAATTCCTCTTTTCTTAGCTAATTGGATAAAGCTATCTCTTGTAACGCCATCAAGGATTTTCTCAGAGGTTGGTGGAGTATAAATAGTATCATTAATTCTTACAAATACATTCATCGTTCCACTTTCTTCGAAATACTCGTGAGTAGCATCATCAGTCCAGATAATTTGCTCATATCCTTCTTCAATCGCTAATTGAGTTGGATAAAAAGAAGCTGCGTAGTTACCAGCTGCTTTAGCAGAACCTACTCCACCGTTTGCTGCTCTTGAATAGTGATCTGAAATTTTAACAGATACAGGCTCTGAATAATAGCTCTTTGCCGGTGTTGCTACAATAGCAAACATATATTTTTCAGAAACTCTTGCTTTTAAAGCTTCCTCTGTTGCGAAAATCAATGGTCTGATATATAAAGACATTCCTTCACCTTGTGGAATCCAATCTCTGTCGATATCTACTAATGCTTTTAATCCGTCTAAAAACATTTCCTCAGTCACTTCAGGCATTGCAAGACGCTTCGCTGACTTATTGATACGTTCAAAATTCTTTTCAGGCCTGAAAAGGAAAACCTGCCCATCTTTGTCTTTATAGGCTTTCATACCTTCAAAACAAGCTTGTCCATAGTTTACTCCCATCATAGCAGGCGTAAATGGTATTGGACCGTAAGGAACTAATTTTACATCACCCCATTTTCCGTTTTCGTACTCACATATAATCATATGATCTATGAAGGTACCTCCAAATGAAAAATTGTTAGGGTCAAATGTAGAAATTCTGGAGTTTTCAGTTTTTTGAATTATCATTTTTTAAAATTTTTACGATGTTCTACAAATTTAACATAATTTTCTAAATATAAAAATTTTAGAGTAAATTTGACAAAAAATTAGCTTGAAAAGAGAAATTAAGACCACAAACGACGGAAGTAAAACACTGTTTATCAATGATTTAAATGAAAATTATCATTCTCATCATGGTGCTCTTCAGGAAGCAGAACACGTGTTTATTAAAAATGGATTAAATCTAATAAATGATTGCGAAATTAATATTTTAGAACTAGGTTTTGGAACAGGTTTGAATGTTTTAGTGACAATTAATGAATATTTAAAAACTGACAAAAATCATGTCATCAATTATTTTTCGCTCGAAAAATACCCCATAAATGAATCCGAAGTTAAGGATTTGGCCTACTTTGAACTTTTTGATAACCCTGAGTTCAAAAATATTTATCAGAAAATTCATCTGGCAGATTGGGAAAAGTCAGTAGAAATCATTAGTGGATTTAACCTTAAAAAGATAGAATGTGACTTTTTTGACTTAAAAAACATAGATCTGCCTGAAATCAACCTGGTTTATTTCGATTGTTTTGGGGCAAGAGTACAGCCTGATCTTTGGGAAAAACCATTATTTGAACTGGTTGCTGACAAAATGGCCATTAACGGATTATTAACAACCTACTCTTCCAAAGGAAGCGTAAGGAGAATCCTTCAGGAGCTTAACTTCCAGGTAGAGAAAAAACAAGGCCCTCCAGGAAAAAGAGAAATGATCAACGCCATAAAGCTATAACAATAAAAGTATGGGTAATTTACTTTTTCAGTATTTTACCGCCTTTTACAATGAGACTCCTCACAAAAATTCATTACCTTAGCTATACAAAATATTATACATTATATATATGATAGATAAGATCAACATTAGAGTGTATGGCTGTGCTGTAAAAGATAAAAAAGTGCTTACCTTATTTGAAGAATATGCAGGCGAACCTTTAATGAAATTTCCGGGTGGCGGTTTGGAGTATGGTGAAGGAACGTTAGAATGCCTGCACCGTGAATTTGATGAAGAACTTAATGTAAAAGTAGAGATCATGGAACACTTTTATACACAGGAAGATTTTTTAGTTTCCCGTTTCAGAGAAAATGAGCAGCTACTTACCATCTATTATATCGTAAATATTGTTGATGAGAAAGAGTTCCTTATTTTGGATCCTTGTATTGAAAAAACGGAATGGATAGACATTGACAGACCAGACAATCCTTTCCCACTTCCTATAGATAAAATTGTATTTGATAAATTAAAAGAAAAATTCCTGTAAGTTCACTTACAGGAATTGTATTATATTATTTTTTTACTTTAAAATCACTTGCTCCCGGATAAGGTTTCAAATACCCTGAATTCCAGTTAGACTGCAGCAATGATTCCACAAACTCATCTGTTCTGTTTTTATGGGGATCATATCGTTCTTTCAAATCAATATCAGCCATCTTCCCTTTCAGATTCCACCAGAAGGCACTAAATCCGCCTCTTAACTCTTTAATGATCTCATATACATTTTTACCGGTTGCTCTGTTCATTAATTTTGCAAAAACCTGCCCTTCAGTAGTGGTAAGATCTCTCAGCTGCTTTTCATATTGATCGGCAAGCATATTCTGCCTTTCTCTTACAAATTTTCGCTTGGCTTTATTGTCCATATCATTCATATCTATCTGAATGTCTCTGTACTGTTGTAATGCAGTAACAAATAACGGATATACTCTGTATAACTTCTTATTTAAGAAATAATAATAATTTTTATCCAACTGGTTATTAAACCTCGGCTTATTGACCAAAACCAATTCATCCATTACTACTACAGGCTCCCCATTCACTTCATAGACCTTAACCTTTTGCTGTTCGTCGTAATAATATTTATTGCCAAATTCATCTACCTTCAAAGATTCAGCGGGGTACTGATTCAGCGGTTTTGCCACCACAGTATCTTTCTGCCCAAAAACACTGACTCCAAAAAAGAACATAAAAAGACAGATACTCTTACTAAAATTCATTATTTTTACACTTATAAGAACAAAAATTAAACGCAAAAATCATTCCTTTTTATGAAATTTGAAAAGAAATCTTTAAAATTTTTAGAGAAATATTTAAACACTTCATCTCCAACAGGATATGAGCACAAAGGACAGGAAGTTTGGATGGATTACATCAGACCCTATGTAGACAAGATTGAAGTGGATCATTACGGAACATGCTACGGCATCATTAATCCTGAGGCCGAATTTAAAGTAGTGATTGAAGCACATGCTGATGAAATTTCGTGGTATGTAAATTATATTACGGATGATGGATTGATTTATGTAATCAGAAACGGAGGATCAGACCAGACTATTGCCCCATCAAAAATAGTACACATTCATGGAGAAAATGGAATTGTAAAAGGTGTATTCGGATGGCCGGCTATCCATACAAGAACCAACCAGAATGAACCCACTCCTAAAATAGAAAATATCTTCATCGACTGTGGAGCCACTTCCAAAAAAGAAGTAGAAGAAATGGGAATCTTTGTAGGATGCGTGATTACTTACCCTGATGAATTCTTCGAAATGAATGACAGATATTTTGTTTGCAGAGCTCTTGACAATAGAATCGGAGGTTTTATGATTGCTGAAGTAGCAAGACTTTTAAAAGAGAACAAAAAATCTATTCCATTTGGACTTTATATTACCAATTCTGTACAGGAAGAGGTTGGCTTATACGGAGCAGATATGATTGCTGATACCATCAAACCTAATATTGCCATTGTAACTGATGTAACACATGATACCACTACTCCAATGATCGAAAAGAAAAAAGAAGGAGATCAGAAATGTGGTGCAGGACCAGTGGTATTCTTTGCTCCAAGCGTTCATCATACCATCAGAGAATTGATTATTGATACGGCGAAAACAAAGAAAATCCCTTATCAGAGAGCAGCAGCAAGCAGATCTACAGGAACTGACACTGATGCTTTTGCTCATTCTAATGGAGGTGTACCAAGTGCTTTAATTTCCTTACCTTTGCGCTATATGCATACAACGGTAGAAATGGTGTCTAAAGAAGACGTAGCCAATGTTATTAAATTGATCTACGAAACCGTTCTGAAGATTACACCTGAAATGAAGCTGAAGTATCATTAAGATGAAAGCTGTTTTTTATCACTTAGTCCGAAAACCAACTTTTATATCCATTTTAACTGCTCTCTTTTTTAGTTATGTAGTATTTTTAAGTATATACAAGTTGTTCGATCCACCCAAAACAGGATCACCGTACAATATGATTCTTGAAATGTTATTCATAGTCAGCATTGTACCTTTAGGATTATTTATAATGGATAGATTATTAGTTATTAAGATTAACAACATTAAATTAACAATCATAGAAATAATAACCCTTGGAAGCATTTCCTTATATTATTTTTTAATTGTTAACCCCTCATAAAAGAGAGAAATCTAAGTAAAAGTATAAAAAGTAAAAATGAAAACGAAGCTTATTGCTCCATCCCTTTTATCCGCAGACTTCGGGAATCTGCAAAGAGATATTGAAATGCTGAACAGATCTCAGGCAGACTGGTTCCATATTGATGTAATGGACGGGAGATTTGTCCCTAACATTTCATTTGGTTTTCCGGTGATGAAAACCGTTCAGCAGCATGCTAAAAAATTCGTAGACGTTCACCTGATGATTGTGGAACCTGAAAAATACGTTGATGAATTCATCAACCATGGTGCTGATCTTGTTTCTGTACATTATGAAGCATGCACTCATCTTCACAGAACCATTCACCACATTCAGAGTAAAGGAGCAAAAGCCGGTGTTGTTCTGAACCCATCTACTCCCGTGTTAATGCTTGAAGATATTATTGCAGATGTAGATCTTGTATTATTAATGAGCGTTAATCCAGGATTTGGAGGACAGAAATTCATTGAAAATACTTATAAAAAGATTGCAGAAACCAAAGATTTGATCTTAAGCAACAACTCTACGGCTCTTATTGAAGTAGATGGTGGTGTAAATCTTGATAATGCTTCTAAGCTTTTCGAAGCCGGAGCAGATGTTTTGGTTGCCGGAAATGCAGTATTCTCTGCTGAAAGCCCGGAAAGAACCATTGAACTTTTGAAAATCTAAAAAGACATAAGTTTAAACACAGCAATGCAGCTCCGGATGGAGCTGCATTTTTCAATGTGACTTTGAGTCGTCCTGGTTATTAATTTTTTTTCAAAATTCTTTACTGTTTAAATTCCTTCTTACTAACAACACAAAGATCTGTATAAAATTCTCTCCAGTCAATCCGTATAAATACGGAATTTTGAACCGAGTACTTACACTTATGCAAAATTTTCTATGATTCCTTATGCCAAATACAAGCACAAATGGTTAACATTATCGTAATTATTGAAAAGACAGTTCTTATATTGTTTAGAAAATTCCATCTGCTTTCAAAATTATCACGCATTTGCTTAATTGCTTCAGCGGTAGCTCCTGAAATATCGAATCGATCAAGCTGGTCATTCATAGGGACATTCCCCACCACTGTAACCCCAAAAACACCTGCAAGATAAGCCAACGTAGCCAGTAAAAGAAAAATCAAGACCGGTTGTTGTCCGCGTAGGAAGAAAGTGGATAAAGGAAGAAGAATTGCAGTTCCCATAAAGCTCATAAAAAATACAGGGTTCAGGATTTCACGGTTGATATTCTGCATCGCTTTCAGATATTCAGCATCAGACAATTTACCCAATCCTAAAACTACGGAACACGAATAAGCATAAAAAAGCCCAGCAATAAGCGCCGTAAGTACAGCTGTAATGATTAATAATACGGTTGTCATTTTCATATAATTTGGCTTGTGGTTACTAGAGGGGCTTTAATAGGGATTCCACCTTTTAATAATGTTCTGAGCAGTAAGAATCATTTCAGGATCCCAATTTTCGGTCTTAAAATAATGAAATTCATGACTTTTAATATACGTAGCTTCTGTGTTATCAAATAATAGCCTTGTCAGCAATGTCTGCTCTTCATGCAGAAGTAAATCTTCCAATGCATTTTCCGGGAAACTGACTTCTTTCTTAGTCCAGGAATTTTTATTCTGGATCTCCCGACCAGATGAATCAATGAGTGTTTTGACCTGTATAAAATCATCCAGAAAACTCTTCTTTTTATCTTCTGTATCAATTGTATCACCTAGCCTTTCAATGATAATATATTCCAGATTTTTACATTGAGATAAAACGGAAGGCAATACAGAGAAAATACTTCCCGGAATTGCATCATCATGAGTATCTCTTCGTACCGGTTTTTTCCTATAAACACTTTCCTGCCAGCTCCCACCTGACAAATGAATTTCTTTTACTTTATCCAAGGGATATAATTGGATGATCTCAGACATTTCAACTTCAAAATTACAGGACTGACAGTAGATATTGTGAAGATCAAGAATCAGGAATCCATTAGTATCTTCTGTTAACTTATCAAGAAATATCCCCTGCTCCATTACATCATCCACCGAAAACGAGAAGGCAAGGTTTTCTATTCCCACAGGAACCTCTACAGCGTCCTGCAGTCGGTAAAGCCTGTCTTTTCCGATCTGCAATGTTTTAGCATGTAAAGAAACCGGCAGCGGTACTCCCTGGTGAAAATTTTCGGCATTCATAAAACCGAAATGCTCCGTAATATGATTGTATTTTCTTTTACGAAATTCTTCTCTTAATTTTTTCAGCCACACTTCCTGCCTCTCAGTCCATAAAGCATCAAATAATGAATAATACACTCCATGCCCCACCAAACGATTGCTTTCAGAGTAAAAATTAAGAAGATCATGCAGCCAATCAGGCTCCTGCGCATTGTAGAATGTATCAAATGACCATTCAAGCACTTCAACAGAATTGCTTTGCAGTAATGGCAGAATAGTAGAAAGAAATTCCACATCTGCCATCATGGATAATCCTAATAGCGGCTTTCCCATACCTTATCCCATTCCACAGGCCGGACAAGAAAAATGACTAAGCTTAACAGTATCCTTTTTAACAATCGCTTTAGGCGTAGTTGGAGTAGGTTTCCCCGGATTTTCAGTTACTGGAGCCACTTTTTTAATTTTCTTCACAGGCTTTTTAGTTTTGGCAGCTGGTTTTGTAGTTTGAGCAGAAACCCCTACCGCTAATAAACTGGCCATTAATAATGCTGGAATTTTCATAATATTTTTTTAGAAGAGTTTTTACAATAAACGTTCCATTTATAAAAATACAATAATAAGAAACGTTTTTATAACAATTATTAAAAACTATTTCATCCTGTAATGTTTTCTTTAATTATATTTAATGATAAAATAAATTTATATATGAAAAACAGTCTGATTAAAGCCGTTTTCCTTGGGTTGATATTATCCGCCCATAGTATCGATGCACAGGCTCAAACAATTGACAACAATAAAAAAATGGAGTGGTTTAAAAATGCCAAACTGGGTATTTTTATTCATTGGGGAATCTACTCTGCCAATGGGATCTCCGAATCCTGGTCATTCTTCAACAATTATATTAATCATGAAAACTATATGAAGCAGCTGAATGGTTTTTCAGCGTCAAAATATCAGCCTGGGCATTGGGTAAATCTGATTAAGGAATCCGGGGCTAAATATGCTGTCATTACAACAAAACACCATGATGGTATTTCGCTATGGAACTCCAAAGCAGAAAAAGCAATAAGCATTCCCCAAAACTCTCTTGCACAAAAGGATGTCTTAAGTCCTTTCGTTTCTGAACTGAAAAAATCAGGATTAAAAACCGGGCTTTATTTCTCATTACCGGATTGGAGTCATCCATATTATGATATCAATACCCGGACAAAAAAACGTTATGAAATAAAAAATGAGCCAACACGCTGGCAGAATTTCATCAGCTATTACCAAAGCCAGCTTAATGAACTTTCCTCTCAATATTCTCCGGATCTTCTTTGGTTTGATGGAGACTGGGAGCATACTTCCGAGGAATGGAAAGCTTCTCAAACCCTGGATCTACTTAAGAAATACAACCCTGATATCATCATCAATTCAAGACTTAATAATCATGGAGATTACGATACTCCTGAACAGGGTATTCCGGTAATTGCGCCACAAAATCCATATTGGGAACTTTGCTATACCATGAATGATTCCTGGGGATATCAACCTTATGATAAAAATTATAAAACACCTAATATGATTGTAAGAACTCTGGCAGATGTAATCAGCATGGGTGGAAATCTTTTACTTGATATCGGTCCAAAATCAGACGGCACTATTCCTGAAGAACAGATTGAGATTCTTAAAAATCTTGGGCGCTGGACATCCAAAAATCAAAAAGCCGTCTATGAAACAACCCGCGGAGTTCCTTTTGACAATTATAAAGGCAAATCATCATTATCCACCTCTAAAAAATCATTATTCCTTTATCTTGATGAAGCGAAAAATTTTACAAAAATTTATGGAGTGGCAACAAAACCTCACTCAGTAAAGATCCTTGGAGACCCATCCGCTGTTGTTTCCATAGATTACAATGCTGAAAAAACAATTACTCTGAATTTCTCCAATGTAAAATTTGACAAAGATGTTACTGTGGCAGAAGTTATTTTTGACACTCCTCCTACATTCCTGAAAGATTTTAAGAAAGAAAAACATACTCTTACCGAAATACTGGAAGTCAAAAACACCCAGAAAGCAGTTTATGATATAGCCAGCGCATTGAACGATGATAATAATTTAGCAACACATGAGGGCTTGACTAATGACGGCCTTGACTTGAAAATTAAGAAAACTCCTGCAACAAACATGGAAACCTTGAGCTGGATAAGCAAACATGCAGAAGCCTTATTTGAAACAGGAAAAGGATTGCCGGAAGGACATTTCCCAGGAATGAGTGCTTTATCAAAAGACAAACAGACGCTTTATCTTTTTGTGGAAGGAACTCCTACCGGTCCTATTGCTTTAAAAGGAATAAAAAATGACATAGCCAGGATAAGAATTGTAGGTGATGGCAGTATGCTTACCCATACCATCTACAATAAACTGTACTGGAGTGACAGACCAGGCATCATTTACATTGATATCCCCAAAGAAAGACTGGATAAGCAGATGACTGTAATTGCAGTTCTGCTTAATAAGCCTATTGAGCTGTACAGAGAAAATGTAGGAGCTATTGAAAGCAACCTTTAATAATTCCTGAAATAAAATCGTATAAAACAAAATCCGGAGAATAATTTCCTCCGGATCTTTTATTTTGTAAGAAATTCTCTTAGAAAATCTCTCTTCCTGAAAAATGGAACTGAGCTTCGATTAATGCATTCTCGTCCGAATCTGAACCGTGAACAGCATTTTCTCCGATGCTTCTCGCAAACATTTTTCTGATTGTACCTTCTGCAGCTTCTGCAGGGTTAGTAGAACCGATTAATGTTCTGAAATCTTCCACTGCATTGTCTTTTTCTAAAACAGCAGCTACAATTGGACCAGAACTCATGAACTCTACTAATTCTCCATAAAAAGGTCTTTCAGCATGTACTTCATAGAATTTTTTTGCATCAGCAACTGTAAGTTGAGTTAATTTTAAAGCTTTGATTTTAAAACCTCCTTCAGCAATCTTACCCAATATTGCACCGATATGTCCATCAGCAACAGCATCAGGCTTAATCATAGTGAATGTAATGTTAGACATAAATGTATATTTTTTTAATGGCGCAAAATTACAAAAAATATCTTTGATTTTTATTTTAATTTTTTTTTAACATAAAAATAACTTTTATTAAGAAATCATGAACCAAACTTTGGCACAGTAATTGTTAATTCTATTACGATTCTCATGTTTAATTTGAGTTTTCATGGTTATTAGTTTTTACCCAGCTTCGGCTGGGTTTTTTATTTATAAAAAAATGCCATTTTTTTTAACGATTTGATAAAATCAAAAAGCATATAAAATCATATTAATATAGTATTGCTTCTATTTCAATCAATGAAATAATTGAATTTTTTTAATATTTTTTTACTTTCTATAAATATTAATATAAAAAAGTGGAGTTATGTATCAAATTTCGTATAACAAAAAGTAGAGTTATTTCTAGAATTGGACTATTTTTTATTTCAAAAAAATAAAAATAGATTCCTATTTTAATATTAAGCTAAAGCAAACTTAAAAACTTCTAAAAACCTGTTGAGATTATTTTCTATTAATATATAAAAACCTCCATATGAATGATATGAAGGTGTTATTTATTGATAAAAGTATTTTACAATTATTTTTGAGCAGCTTCTTCTGCTTCATCCATCAGCTTTATATAAGTTGCATAACGGGAATGTTGAATTTCTCCTGTTTCAAGAGCATCTATTACTGCACATTTCGGTTCATTGATGTGAAGACAATTGTGAAACTTGCATTCTTCTCTTTTTTTGAATATCTCTGGGAAATAATGCTGTACTTCTTCTTTCTCAATATCAATCATTGCAAATTCACGGACACCCGGAGTATCGATAACATTTCCGCCAAAATGCCAAAAATGCATTTGTGCGAAAGTAGTGGTATGTTTTCCTTTTAAATGGGTATCAGAAATTTCAGAAGTTTTCAAATTTAATCCAGGCTGTAAAGCATTCACCAGGGTAGATTTTCCACATCCTGAATGCCCGAAAAAAACGGAAGTTTTACCTTTCAATATTTCCTGAAGCTGATCAAGGTTGAGCTTTGAATAAGATGAAATTTCCAGGGTATCATACCCTATTTCCTGATAAAGAAATTCAATGTCTTTCACAATTTCAATTTCCTCTTCATGCAAAACATCAATCTTATTGAAAAGAATTAAGGGAGTTATATTGTAGGCTTCACAGCATGCCAGGAACCGGTCCAGAAAGCCTAATGAAGTTTCCGGATGTTTAAGAGTGAAAATAAAGCATGCAAGATCAATATTGGAAGCAATAATATGCGCTTCTTTTGAAAGGTTAACAGATTTTCTGATCAGGTAATTCCTGCGTGGCTCAATTTTCGTAATCCATGCAATATCATCCTGTTCAAGCTGAAACTCCACAAAATCACCTACAGCAAGCGGATTGGTAAGCCTTGTTTTAATCAATTTGAATTTCCCCCTGATCCTGGCCTCGAAAATTTTATTTGTTTCCAATTCCAAAACCTGATACCAACTGCCTGTAGATTTAATGATTTTTCCTTTCATAAATAATATGGTGCAAATATAAGGAATTAGGGCTTAGAGTTGAGAATATAGGCGAAAACAAATGTTTTAAATTCCTAAATTCTTTGACTCTAAGCCCTACTCCTATGATCTTGCTAGCTTCGATTTATTTTTTGTCTATCATGATATTATTCTGTACCTCAATAGATTCTTCATGAATTGCTTTGAATACTTTTTCAATAAAGTCCTGGGACATTCCCGTTTCTTTAGCTTTTTGAGTTGCATATTCTGTAATAACTTTCCAACGTTCCGGCTGGAAGATAGCGATATCATTTTCTTTTTTAAGTTTCCCGATTTTTTCAGAAATTTTCATTCTTTGAGAAAGAAGCTCAATTAACTGGAAATCAAGGTCCGAAATCAGGGTTCTATGTCTTCCCATTTCTCCTTCAAAACCTGCAAGATTCGTACTTCTTACTTTTAAATTTCCGATCAATTCTGCCAAAACTTCAGGGGTGATCTGTTGTGCTGCATCACTCCAAGCTTCATCAGGATTAGAGTGTGTCTCGATAATAGCTCCCTGGTATCCAACGTTCAATGCTTCCTGAGTAATATCTGCCAGACCTGTTCTGTTTCCAC
>NZ_MAYF01000006.1 GCF_001684955.1 Chryseobacterium contaminans
ACCAATGCTATAGTGATTGGAAAGGAAACGGTTGGCGGATATTACGAACATAACGGTCATCTTCCATTAGTGTATGAACTTCCCAACACGGGTATTCAGACTGGCTTTTCCATTGTTCATGTGATTCAGGATGCTCAAAATCTTCCTGACCAGAAAAAAGGGCAGGGCATTATTCCTCATTATGAAATACAATCAACCCAACAGGAATTTTTAGATCAGTCTGATGTTTATCTGAAAAAAGCACTGGAACTCCAGAAACAAAATAATCAATATAACAAAATGACGGCAAAGGACTAATCTGTAGTCATTTTTATTTGGATAGTATAAAAAGGTTAATTATTTCCCAAGTTAGTGTTTAAAAATAGTTTTATATAAATAGATTTTGTTATTCATATGGTTTTAAATTACAGTTGTTTATAAGCTTTTTTATATCTGGTATGATGGAATTATTGTTCAAAAGTCGTAGAACTACTACAAATTTTCAGATTAAGGCCTTAAAATTTTTTGAATATAAATAACCGCTTTATATTTGTTTGACCATCACACCGTACAAAGTATTATTAACGAATAAAATTTACAGATTATGACAGTAATAAAACAGGAATTTTAACATTCGTAGCAGGAACAGAATTTACTCAAAGATTATCTGATTCGCTACGTCTAAATTTACATTCTCCATTAGCCATTCACTTTAAATTAAACTGTTTCTGAAACTTTTGTTTCAGGAGTATTTATTAATGCCAAAAGGGATGAGTTAAAATGTTACATAATAAAAAAGTATAGCCGGATTTGGCAAATAATATTCTAAACCAATCTAATAAAAATAATATGAAGAAAATATTTTCAGAACTTAAAGGCTTTGTTATATACAGTCCGGAGCTTTTAGCAAAATATCTACAGGATCATAATCTGCCGGGAAATAATATCCTGAAATATTTTGTAGAAAATGAACATGGAGATGTAATAACAAGATCAGGAATTGCTATTCCTGTAATAGGAGTAGAAGAAGATTATTATTCATTCTGTATTTCTGCAAACGAAGATCAGGTTTTGGGAAATGAAGAAGTTGCAGCACAGTCTGATGGCTGGATATTTCAAACCTCCAATAACGAACTGAGAGTGGTTGGTATTGGCTATTTAAAAGATATTTCAAGTATTAATGATGAAAACAGCATAAAACTGAATCTGGACAACGGATGGTTTTCACTGAAGATACGTGCCGGAAATAAGAATGGCGAAAGGTTATTTGAACTTAATACAAAAAAACAGGAAGCTAAGCCGGATTTTAAAGGAGATCTTACTACGACTTATTATTTTAATTCCTAGGATAAGCTTCGTTTGTTCAGAGATTCATTTTTTTTTAATCCGTCTAAGAATTAAAACCCGAATAACCCACTAAACATTACAAAACAATATATAGCTAATACTAAAGCAAGATTAATAGTGGTCTGTTCATATTTTTTCTTTGAGTATAACAACAAAGATTCAATAATGGCATAGAGCAGGGTGGCATATCCTAATACCATCATTACAAAATAGAGGATGTATCCTGCTCCCATTCCAATATTCTGGTCCTTAAACTGCCATAATGAAATAAGTGCAATGAGCAGCAAAAGAATAAGAACACCAAGTCTTAAGAATAAATGTTTTTTGAGTTTATTGTCTGAAACAATAGGGCGATAAATCAAGATATAGGCTCCGAAAAAATATACTATCAATAAAATGAAGCCAATGATAGTGCGAACCTGATAGGATACAGGCAATATACTTTTTGTAAAGATGAAACCTGTTATTAAGAATGCAAGAAAGAAATATTTGATGTTTTTGAAATTCATAAAGTCAAAATTTGTTTGTTATAATCCAAATACCCACAGATGATCTGGAAAGTATTATCAAACATTCTTTACATTACTATTCACGATGCCTGATGAATTTTACAATACTGTTATCTCTCAAATTTATTTAATATTTTCCGGGTAAGCAACTGTTATATTTTCAGATGAATAATTAAAATATTTGAGAATTTTATTAGTTACAAGGTTAGTCAGAATAAAAATGTAGTTTGTTGGTATTGAGAGTTGATACTTTTCTGTTTTTAATCCGGTTAATAGCGTGTTCAACAGGCCAGGTTGGCTTGAAAATAAAGCTGGATAGAATTTATATTCATAACCTTTGACAGATTTTAAAATATTCAGATATTCGATGGATATCCCTGTATATATTATTATGTAAATCCAATATTACATTAGTGAAATACCATATAGATAGAACACAAAAAACTAATCTATAAGCGTAACCCAATTTCTTACCCATATTTTATCAATTTTAATAACATTAGATTGTATTGATTTTATAAAACAATATTTATTAAATCAATGGTTTATTTATCCTCATTACAAATTCTTTTAAATCTAATTATTATGTAAACAGGATGGGAAGAATATTGTATAGTCATCTTTTTAGATTTCTTCTGTTTTTTGAACATTTTGGCAATTTTAATGTTAGTTCACCAGTAATAATCCTTAACTATAAATTTAATGTTTTCATAAAACTTTTGATGTTAGATTAGAAAAATTGGTAAAAATAGATGTGGTTTTATTGGTTTTTTAATAATAAAAAGTGTGTTTTTTACATTTTTTTCTGCAGATAAAATAAAAAAAATACGATTCTTCTTATCATAAAAATTATTCAAAAAAAACTGCTCAATTTTTCAATATTGGGGCATTGCAATTAATTGTGAATATATGTCTTATGAAAATAGTAAGTGTAAAAATAATGATAACCTTATCATATTTTTTATACAATTGATATCATAAAAATTCGATATGTAAGGTGTTGATAAGCAGTAGATAGTGGCTGATTTATTTTTTTTATTCAGATGAATTTTTATATTTGTAATGTTACCAAAATGTTAACAAACTAATGAATCAGAACTTTATCCATACCTATGTCTCTGTAGATTGTGTTGTCTTTGGATTTGACCATGAAAACCGGTTGAACATATTATTAGTACAACGCCATGTTGATGATGTGCCGTTGGAAAAACAGATTAAGCTTCCCGGAAGCTTGATTTTTAGTGATGAAGATGTAGATGATGCAGCACAAAGGGTACTTCATGAACTTACTGGGATAAAAAAAATGGTTCTCAAACAGTTCAAATGCTTTGCTGATCCTATGAGAGCCAGTAATGTGCATGATATCAAATGGATGGATCAGGAATACAAACATCATATAGACAGGATCATTACAGTGGCTTATCTTTCCCTTTGTAAAATAGATCATAAGATTAACAGTACAAAATATGATACCGTAGACTGGTATCCTATTGATGAGGTTCCGGCATTGCCATTTGATCATAACAAAATCATCAATGAATCTTTCATGGAGATCAGAAAATGGATTGAATCTGATTTCTCTATCATTTTTGAGCTGCTGCCCAAAAGATTCACCATAAGACAGCTTTACCAGTTATACAGTGCTTTAAGTGAAAAAAATATTGATATTAAGAATTTTCATAAAAAAATATCATCGTTCCCCTATATTGTTCCTTTGGATGAAATTCAAAAAGATGTATCACACCGCGCAGCAAGATATTACAGGTTTGATGCTAAAATCTACAAGAAAAACAATACAAAACTTATAAAATAACCTTTTTTAAAAAATTATGTACTTACTAGGCTATGACATTGGCAGTTCTTCTGTGAAAGTTTGTCTCATCGAGGCATCCAGTGGAAAAGTGATTGCTTCTGAATTTTCTCCCAAAAAAGAAATGAAAATCACTGCTATAAATCCGGGATGGGCAGAGCAAAATCCGGTTGACTGGTGGACCAATCTGAAATTGGCACATGAAGCTGTTATGCATGAATCAGGAGTACATGCTGAAGATATTAAGGGAATTGGAATTACCTGGCAGATGCATGGGTTGATTCTGGTAGATAAAGATCAGAACCTTTTAAGACCGTCTATTATTTGGTGTGACAGCCGAGCTGTGCCTTATGGAGAAAAAGCTTTCAAAACAATAGGTGAAGAAAAATGCCTGTCTCATTTATTAAATTCACCGGGAAATTTTACAGCATCAAAACTTGCATGGGTAAAAGAAAACGAACCTGAAATCTTTGAAAAGATAGACAAGATAATGCTTCCGGGAGACTATATTGCAATGAGGCTTTCAGGGCAGATAGGAATAACAATAGAGGGATTGTCAGAAGGGATCTTCTGGGACTTCAAAAACAATTGTATTTCGGAAGATATCATTAATTATTATGGGATTCCGAAAAGTTTTTTCCCGGAAATTGTACCTACATTTGGTATTCAGGCAACAGTTTCCAGAACTGCAGCTGAAGAACTGGGCTTAAAAGAAGGTACTCCTATTTCTTACAGAGCAGGAGACCAGCCGAACAATGCGCTTTCCCTGAATGTCTTTAACCCCGGAGAAATTGCCTCTACAGCAGGAACTTCCGGAGTGGTATATGGAGTTCTGGATCAGTTGGAATATGATAAACTATCAAGGGTCAATACATTTGCCCACGTCAATTACACACCGGAACAGATCAGGCTGGGAGTTTTACTGTGCATTAACGGGACCGGAATTTTAAATTCCTGGCTAAAGCACAACTTTGCAACTTCACTTTCTTCTTACGGGGATATGAATGATATGGCTTCACTTTCACCGATTGGTTCAAAAGGATTGAGTATTATTCCTTTTGGAAACGGGGCAGAAAGAGTACTGGAAAATAAAGACACAAGCTGTTCCATTCACGGAATTAATTTCAATATACATACTAAAGGAGATATACTGCGTGCTGCGCAGGAGGGTATCGTATTCTCTTACGAATACGGAATGGATATTATGAGAACTATCGGAATGGATATCCAGGTAATCCGTGCAGGAAATGCCAATATGTTTTTAAGTTCAATCTTTCGCCAGTCGCTATCCAGTGTCAGCAATGCCGTCATTGAACTTTATGATACCGATGGAGCGGTAGGAGCAGCAAGAGCCGCGGGAATGGGAATAGGATTTTATTCAGATTCCGGAGAAGCATTTTCTTCACTTGAAAAAATAGCGGTGATAGAGCCTGAACACGAAAAACAAGAACAATATTTAGAAGCTTATGCCAGATGGAAACATCATCTTAACGAAATAATCTAGGACAACTACAACAGCAATTTTCATCCTCTTACTGACTCTTAAGAACCAGTGAGAAGGGGATCTCTACGCAAAAAATTAAAAAACAAATTAAAAATAATCAAATAAATATGAACACTTTAACAGGTACAAAAGAGTTTTTTACGGGTATTGAAAAAATTAAGTTTGAAGGGAAAGAGAGCAGGAACCCGTTGGCATTCCGCTATTACGATGCAGAAAGAGTCGTGATGGGAAAACCTATGAAAGACTGGACCAGATTTGCAATGGCATGGTGGCACACCTTATGTGCAAACGGAAGCGATCCATTCGGAGGACCTACCATCCACCATCCATGGGATATCGGAAATGATCCGGTAACCAGAGCCATGCACAAAATGGATGCAGGCTTTGAATTCATGTCTAAAATGGGCTTCAATTATTATTGCTTCCATGACATCGATTTAGTTGATCCCTCTAATAACTGGAAGGATTACGAGAAAAACCTTCAAACCATCGTTGAATATGCAAAACAAAAGCAACAGGAGACAGGAATCAAGCTTCTATGGGGAACAGCGAATGTTTTCACCCATGAAAGATACATGAACGGTGCTTCTACCAACCCCAATTTTGATGTAGTGGCATGCGCAGGAACACAGGTGAAAAATTCAATTGATGCAACCATAGCGCTTAGCGGTGAAAACTATGTTTTCTGGGGTGGAAGAGAAGGATATATGAGCCTTTTAAACACTGATATGAAGCGTGAAAAAGACCATCTTGCACGTTTCCTTTCCATGTCAAGAGATTATGCCCGTCAGCAAGGTTTTAAAGGGACTTTCCTGATCGAGCCAAAACCAATGGAGCCTACAAAACACCAGTACGATTACGATTCCGAAACTGTGATTGGCTTCTTGAGACACTACGGATTAGACAAAGACTTTAAATTAAATATTGAAGTTAACCATGCTACATTGGCGGGTCATACATTCGAGCATGAACTTCAGGCGGCTGTAGATGCAGGACTTTTAGGAAGCATTGATGCCAACAGAGGGGATTATCAGAATGGATGGGATACCGATCAGTTCCCGATCGATTATTATGATATGGTTCAGGCATGGCTTGTGCTGCTTCCGGCAGGAGGTTTGGGAACAGGTGGAGTAAACTTTGATGCCAAAATCAGAAGAAATTCTATTGATGCTGAGGATTTATTCATTTCGCACATCTCGGGAATGGATGTATTTGCAAAAGGTCTTCTTGCTGCTGCTGATATTCTTGAAAATTCGGATTATAAAAAACTGAGAACAGACCGCTATGCCTCTTTTGATAACGGAAACGGAAAAGCATTTGAAGAAGGTTCGCTTACCCTGGAAGATCTGCAGAGAATAGCTCACGAAATTGGTGAACCACAGCCCAAAAGCGGAAAACAGGAATTGTTTGAAGCCATCGTGAATATGTATCTATAATAAAAAGATAAAAGGCTTATAAACACTAAGGATTTTTATACTCTATAATTATTAGACAGCCTTTTGTTCAACAACTAATATTAAAATAATAATTATGAACCGATTTTATTTCAATAAAAGCAATAGAGCGGCATTATTTTTTGCAATGACTTTATTGCCTTCCGGCATAGCATATTCACAGAGTAAGAAAGATACAGTAGCTAAAGAAAATAAAATAGATGAAGTTGTTGTGATAGGATATGGAACCCAGAGAAAAGAAGCTGTAACAGGCTCTGTAGCTACAGTAAAAGGAGATGCCCTGCGTGAAGTGCCTTCTGCCAACATAACCCAGGCATTACAGGGAAGAACAGCAGGGGTAGATATCTCGCAGACTTCTACTAAGCCGGGGGCTGCCATGCAGATCCGTATCAGGGGTACAAGATCCCTTACAGGGGACAATAACCCTTTGATTGTGTTGGATGGTATTCCTTTCGTAGGGTCATTGGGAGATATAAGCTCAAGTGATATCAAAAGTATTGATATCCTTAAAGATGCTTCCGCCACAGCAATCTACGGGTCCAGAGGAGCAAATGGAGTTATTCTCGTGACAACAAACAGGGGAGCAAAAGGTCAGAAACCGAGATTTACTTACAATACTTTTACAGGTGTTCAGACCTTGTTTTCAAAATATCCTATGATGGATGGTCCTAAGTTTGCCCAGCTGCGTGCTTATGCAATTCCTGCAGGAAATAAAACACCTCTGTATTCAAATGGGGCTGATGAAAATAACAGTGTCAATACAGATTGGCAAAGTCTTTACTATAAACCGGCGATGATGACCAGCCACGATGTTGGTGTTGCAGGCGGAACCGAAGGCGGAAATTATAATGTAGGTTTGTCTTATTTCAAGCAAAATGCACTAATTCCTATTCAAAGTTATGAAAGATTTGCTTTGAGAATGGCGATTGACCAGCAGGTAGGATCCATCTTTAAATTCGGTTTTACAACCAATACAAACTATTCCATCTCGCAAGGAAATGGAGTGAATCCGGGGGCAGTTTTGGGGTATTCTCCGATTGCCAATCCTTATAATGCGGATGGAAGTCCGAAAAGAGTAATGAGTACGGCGGGAGGTATTGATCAGTCATGGATTTATACCAGAAAAAGTTTAGAAGGTCTGGGAGAAAAGTATATTGATGAAACCAAGGCTTTTGCATCCTATAACAATCTGTATGGGGAGGCCAGTCTTCCTATCAAAGGATTAAAATACAGGTTAAATATCGGATTGGATTTTCGTACCTCAAACAGTGGAAACTATACCGGTGTAGGAGTTTTTAATACAAATCCTCTTGGGCCGTCGGCTGCAGGAAGAGGGAATAATCAGACCTATCACTGGGTGTTGGAAAACCTTTTAACATACGACCGTACATTTGGTAAGCATAAGATTAACGCGGTAGGATTATATTCTGCGGAGGGAAATAAGTATACAAGCTCATATATGAGTGCAAAGAATGTTCCTGCAGACTTCTTCCAGTATTATAACCTTGGGCAGTCTCCACAAGCAGATATTACAGTAAGACCAGAAGACCAGGTATATTGGAAAACCGGTTTGCTGTCTGCCATGGGAAGAATAATGTATACCTATGATAATAAATATATGCTTACGGCAACCCTTCGTGCCGACGGATCTTCCAGGCTGGCTCCGGGAAACAAATGGCATACTTATCCCGCATTATCCTTAGGATGGAATGTTACCAATGAATCTTTCATGCAGAATATTAAGGTTATCAATCTCCTTAAATTCAGAGCCGGATGGGGGCAGACTTCCAATCAGGCAGTAGAGCCATACTCTACGATGGGAAGATTTAACGTAGCTCCCTATAATTTTGGAAACGCAGGAAGTACAGGGATATACGGAAATCAGCCACCTAACCCGAACTTAGGATGGGAATATTCAAAAACACAGAACTATGGGCTAGATTTCGGGATATTAAACAACCGAATTACGGGAAGCGTAGAATATTACAAAACCCATACATTTGACCTGTTGACACAGAAAAGTCTTCCGGCAACAAGCGGTTGGTCATCCATCGTTTCCAATGTTGCCGAAACGGAAAATAAAGGGCTGGAAGTTTCTTTAAACGGTGTCATCTTTGATAATCCGGATGGGTTTACATGGGAGGCCGGAGTGAATTTCTATACGAATAAAAACAAAATTTTATCTCTTGCATCCGGAACACAACGTGACATCAATAATTCATGGTTTGTAGGGCATAATATTAATTCATTGTATGATTATCAGTATATAGGCCTTTGGCAGGCTGATGACCCTTATCAGAATATTCTAGAGCCGGGAACTGCTGCGGATGTTATAGGATCTATCAAAGTGCTTTACACCGGAGGCTATAATGCTGACGGAACCCCGGTAAGAGCAATAGGACCGGATGACAGACAGATTTTTGATACCGCCCCGAAATTCCAGGGAGGATTTAATATGCGTTTTGCCTACAAGAATTTTGAACTTAGCACAGTAGGAGCATTCCAGCATGGAGGAATCCTGGTAAGTACCATCTACGGGTCTGCAAGCTATCTTAACAGATTAACGGGAAGAGGAAATAACGTGGATGTGGATTACTGGACAGAAGATAATACCGGTGCCTATTTTCCGCGTCCGGGACGTCATTTGAGTGGTGATAATCCGAAGTATTCTTCTACTTTAGCCATGTTTGATGCCTCATATCTTAAGCTTCGTACCATTACATTAGGCTATAATGTGAATAAAGATTTCTTGAAGGATTTGAAAATCTCCAGCTTGAGGATTTACTTTACCGTAACCAATCCGGTAGTATTATTCTCTCCTTATCATAAATTCTCAGGAATGGATCCGGAACCAAACTCTTTCGGAAATGAAAACCAGGCAGTAAGCGGATATCAAAGCCGTCAGCTTGTTATAGGAACCAATAACCCCTCCACAAGAAATTACTTAATGGGACTTAACTTAACCTTTTAAAAACTGTACTGTCATGATAAATTTTAACAAAAAACTGCTATTGGGAGCCATCTTTTTGTCCTTAACATTTACAGGGTGTAATGAAATTCTTGATGAGCAGCCAAGATCAATATATACAGCAGATTATTTTAATACACCAGATGGGGTTAATCAGGGATTTACAGCTTTATACAGACAGCTGAGATTATTGTACGGTAACGGATACTTTATGAGTAACTGTCAGAACGGAACTGATGAATCTACCTGGGCACAAAGTGCAGACGGTAACTTTAAAGAACTGGATATGTCCGGAAACGGTAATATCAACTCCAATACTTTTCCTACCAGTATGGTCTGGAACTCCGTGTTCCCGTATATCAATACAGCCAATGGAATTATTGAAAAAGGACCCGGATTCGGAATTGCAGAATCTATGATTTCTGAAGCCCGTTTCTTCCGTGGATTCTACTATTTCATGCTCGTTCAGACCTACGGAGGCGTTCCTCTGGATTTAGGAGCAGGAGAATTGAAATACAACACGCTCCCGTCTACAAATTCTGTAAGAAATACTGTACCGGAAGTCTATACAAAAACTGTTTTTGCAGATCTTAAAAAAGCAATAGAAAATTTGCCTTCCGCACCAAGGGTAACCGGAGGCGTAACCAAAAACGTAGCAAGACTTATGCTTGCCAAAGCATATTTAACCTATGGATGGTGGCTGCAGAACCCTAACGGGATCCCAACTTATCCTGAAGCGACAAGAAATGATCCTGACGGGCATAATGCTCAGTGGTATTTTCAGCAGGCTTATGATATTGCAATGGAGGGAATCAACAATCCCGGAAACTATGGGCTTCAGCCTACTTTCTATGATGTCAACGTAGGTTCAAATGACAGGAATACCGAATCTATGCTGTATGCAGACCATACACAGTCAAGTACTTATTATAATGAAAGTGATCCTGTAGGATTTGGATCAGGCTGGGCTCCGGACAATTTTGCAGCCTGGATGCAGACCTGGAATTATACGGCGATCAAAAGCAGTAAAACAACAGCATGGATTGGTGCAGACATTGTAAGTGCAGTACAGAGAGAAGCAGCACAGCCATTGGGACGTCCGTGGGTTCGTATGTGTCCTACCTTAGGGGTTATTAAAAATACTTTTGCAGATAAAACCAACGATTCCCGTTATGATGGTACTTTTGTTACCACGTACAGAGGAAACTGGAACAAGACTGGAACAGGGCTTACAACAGTTCCTGTACTTTATAACGCCAATAATCTGCCTGTACAGCCGGGAGGAGCTATCTTAAGCTTCCTGAATGATGACAGCCAGACTCCTTCTTATCCTACAGGATCCGGACAAAGCGGTGTAGGAGCAGGAATCCTTCCGGGGAGAGCAGATTGGGTAATTGCACCAAACGGAATCAGCAGGATTGTATATCCGGGCCTATGGAAGATAGGAGCTTACCGCACTGATGATCCAAACGGTTTAGGATATCCAAATGCAGGTTTAACCCGTCCTTTCAGCGTAGCCAAATTCTCGGAATTTTATTTTATCGCAGCGGAAGCAGCCGTAAAAGGAGCTGCAGGAGCTATGACAGCCAGAGATCTTATCAATGTTATCCGTGCCCGTGCCGGAAAATGGAAGTTCAATAATGCTCAGAATACGGCTTATGTAGCCGATAACAGTGCTGCAATGATTGCCGCTACGCCATCCGTAATTACCATTGATTATATCCTTGCAGAAAGATCCCGTGAATATTATGGAGAATTCTACAGATGGTATGATCTGGTACGTACACAGAAGTGGGGAGATTATGCAGCAACCTATCAGATTGGAGGAGCTTCTTATGGAGATCATGATCCGCAAACGGTAACAAGAACGATAAAACCTTTTCATTATCTGAGACCCATTCCTCAGAATCAGATTGATGCAATGGAAGTTTCTGCTGATATTAAGGCAAAATATCAGAATCCCGGATACAATTAATTTCATTCTACATTCATATCAGTAACAGAGTAGGTGTGAAAGCACCTGCTTTGTTTAACTGAATTAAATTTTAAGATTATGGAAAAAACCTGGCGTTGGTTTGGTAAAAAAGACAAAATAGCACTCAGCACACTTCGTCAAATTGGAGTAGAAGGAATTGTTTCTGCCCTGCATGATATCCCAAACGGAGAAATCTGGAATCTGGAGGCCATCAATGATTATAAGAACTATATAGAAAGCCACGGACTTCGCTGGTCTGTTGTGGAAAGTCTTCCCGTAAGCGAAGCCATCAAATACGGAGGTGAAGACCGTGACTCTTTAATAGAAAATTATATCACGAGCCTTGAAAATCTGGGTAAAGCAGGTATTACAACAGTTTGCTACAATTTTATGCCTGTTCTCGACTGGGCAAGAACCGACCTCTTTCACGAATGGGAAGACGGTTCGTCATCACTTTATTTTGATAAAGCCAAGTTTGCGTACTTCGAAATTCATATCCTTCAAAGAGAGGGAGCAGAAAGCGATTACAGCTCAGAAATCCTTCAAAAAGTAGAAGAATTAAAAAATACCTTAACGGAAAAAGATAACAATGACCTGATAGACTCAGTCATTGTAAAAACACAGGGATTCGTAAATGGAAATATCAAAGAAGGTGAATTGAATCCTGTGGAAAAATTCAAAAGTTTATTGGCGTTATATGATGGAATCGATAAAGACAGACTTCGCCAAAACATGAAGTATTTCCTTGAAAAAATAATGCCTGTCTGTGAAAAATGGAATATCCAGATGTGTGTACATCCTGATGATCCGCCGTTTTCACTATTGGGTTTACCCAGAATAGTGACCAATGAGGAAGATATTGACTGGCTTCTGAAAGCTGTTGATAACCCTCACAACGGATTGACGTTCTGTGCCGGTTCTTTAAGCGCCAACCTTCAGAATGATGTTCCGAAACTGGCTCAGAAATTTGCCCACAGAACCAAATTCGTTCACCTGAGAAGCACAAATGTCTTTGAAAATGGCGATTTTATCGAGGCTCATCACCTGGGAGGAAGAGGAAAACTCATTGAAGTGATCCGTGTCTTCGAAAAAGAAAATCCTGATCTTCCTATGAGAATTGACCACGGAAGACTTTTAACAGAAGATATTGGCCAAGGATATAATCCCGGCTATTCATTTTTAGGAAGAATGCTGGCATTAGGTCAGATCGAAGGAGTAATGGCCGCAGTACGGTCAGAACTACAGAAAAATTAATCTGCGTTTGTAATAAAATAGTAAAAAGTAAAATGAAAGACCTGTTTAGTATTAAAAACAAAGTAGCAGTCATCACAGGGGCTTCGGGCGTTTTGGGAGGCAGCCTTGCCAAAAGTTTTATAGAAGCTGGAGCAAAAGTTGTTGCACTGGGAAGAAACCAGGAAACACTGGATGCCCGCGTAAAAGAATTGACAGATCTGGGAGGTGATGCACTCGCTGTAGAAGCCAATGTGATGGATATTGAAAGCCTTCAAGCTGCTGCAGAGAAAATAAAAGAAAAGTATGGCAGAATTGATATTCTGCTCAATATAGCCGGTGGAAATATTCCGTCAGCAACCTTATCACCCGAACAGTCATTTTTTGATATGGATATGAAGGGATGGGCAGAGGTTACTGATCTCAATATCAACGGAACCGTTTACCCGAGCTATGTTTTCGGAAAAGTAATGGCTGAGCAGGGAAGTGGCAACATTATTAACATTTCTTCCATGGCTGCCTATTCAGCGATTACAAGAGTGGTCGGATATTCTGCCGCCAAATCGGCAATCACCAATTTTACCCAATGGCTGGCCTCTGATCTGGCATTGAAATTCGGAGATAAAATACGTGTTAATGCCGTGGCACCAGGATTCTTCATTGGTGATCAGAACCGTGCTATCCTCTTAAATCCGGATGGAAGTTTGACCGAGAGAAGTAAAAAAGTAATGGCGAAAACACCCATGCAGAGATTTGGAGAAGTAGAGGAACTGAACGGAATTGTACAGTTTCTCTGTTCTGATGCCGCAAGTTTTATCACGGGCGCACTGATTCCTGTTGACGGAGGTTTCAGCGCATTCAGCGGAGTATAAAAAGCTAATTTCTTCATATCATCAAACAGGACCTTAATGGGTTCATTAAGGATTCTGTTTTTAAATGTAGACGCCTAAGTGTTGTGAAAATCTTTGATTTTCACCTTATGTGAACTTTTCTGCAGAATCATTTTAAACATTCTTAAGTGAGCTAAAGTGTTTTAAAATAAAGCTTTTGTGACTTTGTGGTTTTGCAGAGTTTAAACAAGTTAATTAAAATCCAGGATTGTAAAAATAAATCATGAGTAATTCCACTAAAAATAAAGACGTTTTCGGAGAATTGTTTTTGCTTGAATCGGCAAAGGCAGAGAATCTGTATTTCGATTATGCTAAAGATATGCCGGTGATCGATTACCACAATCATTTGGAGCCGGACGTTATTGCTGCCAATCAGAATTTCCGTTCTCCAACCGCTATCTGGCTGGATGGTGACCATTACAAATGGAGAGCCATGAGAAATTTTGGCATTGATGAACAGTTTATTTCCGGAAATGCTTCAGATCACGAAAAATTCATGAAATGGGCAGAAGTGGTGCCGTATACCCTTCGGAATCCATTATTTCACTGGACGCATCTGGAGCTCAAAAATCCTTTTGGAATCAATGAATATTTATCTCCCAATAATGCAGATACCGTATACCATCAGATGAATGAAAGTCTGCAGACATCCGGCTTTTTACCACAATCCATCATTCAGAATT